>DATEDP010000167.1 GCA_035281585.1 bacterium | reverse complement strand
GGGCTCGAAGCCGAGGGAGTCCGAGGTTGCGGCAAACATTTTCCCGGCCATGGCGACACTCGGGAGGATTCTCATCTCACCTTGCCGGTGATCGACAAGCCCGAAAAGGAGATGGTGCTTTGCGAATGGGTTCCCTTCGTCAAGGCGATCCGGTCCGGGATTCCGCTCTTGATGACCGCCCATGTCCTCTTCCCGGCCCTGGACAAGGACTGGCCGGCCACCCTCTCGGAGAAGATCCTCCAAGGCCTCTTGCGCCAGCGGATGGGCTATCAGGGACTGATCGTCTCCGACGATTTTTTCATGAAGGGGATCGCCGCCCAATGGGGCATGGAAGAAGCAGTCGAGCGCTTTCTCCGAGTCGGCGGGGATTTGGTCCTGCTCTGCCATCAAGAGGCCGTCCAAAGACGCGTTGCGGCGCATTTGGTCCATCTCGCCGAAAAGGACTCGGATTTTCGCGTTTTGCTCGAGGAAAAGGCCCAAAAGGTCGCGAAATTTAGAAAGAATTTACGACGGGGAATCGAGGATTCGGGGCTGGTGCTGCCGGCCGAGGCCCACCTGGCGGCGGCTCGCCGCTTCCTGCCGGCCTAAAGCTAAATGGCCGCAAAAATCAGAGGTTTCGCAACATTGACGATGGCGGGGGGCGATAATAAACTGGAGCCAGCGCCGGCGGCGATCGACTTGTCTCGCCTGGCGCCATAAGGAGCGAATTTCAATGGGAGTTGGAAGTGTACCAGGCGGTGGATCCGGGCCGGTCGATACCGGCGGTGAGGCCCCCCAAGGGCCGCCTCCAGGCGGCGAAGGCGGGGACACCGGGCCACAAAGTACCGGCGGGGCCGGTGAAGGCGGCACCTCCGGAGTCGGGGGAGAAGAGGTCCTCTTTGAATCCGACTTTGGCTACGGCACCGAACCGCCTCCCGACAGTCCCGAAACCACCGACGCCGACGACATGGCTTCGCGGCAGCTTTGCAACACCATTGCCTTGCGCTGCACCGAGGATTTAGCCGCCCGCAACCAAGTCATTGGCAGTCACGACGATGCGACTCGGGCCGATGCCAACACTCGGGCCGACGCTGCGCTCCAGCAAGAGGGTGATACCTATCGCGCCGACGCCCGGTCCGAGACCCGCAGCGGCGATCTCGGCGAGGCTTTCCGCACCGGCGACCGCCGGGCCATCGACAGCTTTTTCAAGAACATCATGGGAGGCAACCGGGAAGGATCGAGCCATACTCGGACCGCCTCCGGCAATCAGCCCGGAACCGTGCCGAACCCCAATCCCGGCGGAACGATGACTCCGACGCGGGGCCGAACCGAAGGCGGCCCCGGCACTGCCGGGAACAATCCTCCGACCAATCCGCCAATCTTCCCCGGCGCGACCGGGCGGCTCGCCACTTTGACCCAGCCGCGAATGGACGCTTTAGCCGGGCGCATCGCCAATATGCCCAATGGGGAACAAAAAACTCAGGCCCAGCAGCTTGAGACCCGCTTGCGCGCCGCCATCGCCAGCGGCAACCAAGAGGAAGCTTCCCAGATCATGGACCAGCTCGCGGCGATGGGAATCGAGGTTGGCGGCGAGGAGGGCACCGACGAGGCCGACGAGATCCGCGAAGAAGGCGAAATCGCCGAGGGCGAAGGCGAGGGCGAGGGCGAAGGCATCGGCACTGGCCGGCGCGGCGAGGGCGGCGAAGGCGGAACCCCACGTTTGGCCCGAACTCGCTTCGGCACCGAGACTCTTAGCGCTGGCATGATGGTTTTTCACGGCGGCGACGGGCCCAATGGCGAGGGTGGCGATCATTTGACCCGCATGGGCACCGGCTTGCGGACCGTGCTCTCGGGCCGCGGCACCGAGGCGGCGGCCCGGCTCTCGACCGACGATGCCGTCCGCGGCGTCCTTTACGAAGGCGGCGGTGGCGATGGGGATTCGGCCAGCGGTGGCGGGTCGCGCGATTCCAGCGTGGAATTCGGCTCGATGGTCGACACCGATGGAGCTCTGGCCCGCGGCGGCATGCGCTTGGATACGGCCGCTGCCGGCATCGGCGGTGCCTACGGCATTCGCACTTCCGACGGACGATTCATCCCGCAGTGGATGGCGATGAGCGAGCACGGCGGCTTGCCGCCGGGAGTGAGGTCGGCGATTTCCCGCGATGCCGCCCTGCGAACGAGATTCGGCGCCGAGGCGGTTTCCGGCGCCAGCGCCGGTCGAACCGGCGACCTTTGGGCCGGAATGCGTTGTTAAGGATTTTTAACGAAGGAGCCAGGCATGTCCTACGACTTAGGTTACGATTTGGGTTATGAGAGCGAAGGCGAAAAGGTTCGGGTCCAAGAAACCTTGCACGCCATGCCTTCCTCTTCGGTCACTTATGCGATGAGCCCGCCAGGCGGGCTTCGCCCCGGAAGCCCCGAATGGATGCGCTTCTTCATGGACCTGGGGCGGACGCCTCCTCCTCCGGGACCGGGCGCCGGCGGCGACACCGGGTCCGTGGGTGGAAGCACGCCAGTGCCCAACCCGCCTCCGCCGGTCGGCACCGGCGATCCTTCGGCTTCAGCCGGCTTGGGTGCGATGGGGGCCAATCCGGCGAACCCCGGCAGCCTGCCCTCGGCGGCGCCGGAAGGAACTCCGGATGTCGCCTTGTCTTCGGTTCGGGACGGCCACAATAGCGCCGAGTGGCAGAGCGCCACGGCGGATGTCGCCTCCTACTACGGCATTCCCACTTCCGAAGCCGAGGCGATGGCGCATCAGTACGGCTCGGTGGCGGAATTCCGAGCCGCGGCCGCGATTCCGACCGAAGGCCGCGTCAATCACGCCGATTTGCCGGCGACCGGCACCGGTCGAACCGAACGGATCGCGGCTAGGGACGCCTTGCGGGGCCGGGTGGCGGACCGGATGGTCGAGCGCGAGGGAGAGCGGATTTACGGCATGTTCCACCCCGGCGAGATCACCCGCGATGACGCCAATGCCATGGCGGCGCAGATGTTCCGCCGCAACGGCGTGGATCCGGACCGGCGCCCGCCGGCCGATGACATGATTTCCCGAATGGAAATTGCCTCGACCCGAACCTCGGCCACCGAGCCGAGCCCCATGGATCGCGAAATGACCGCCTTGCGTGGGACCAGCATTCAGCCGCCGAATACCAGCGATCTCAGGAGCGGCTTGCATCGGGACGATGCCGGCGTCCGCTCGCTAATGGAGGCAACGACGAATCACTACAGCTCGGCGGCCACCCTGGCTTTGGCTCCGGGGTTCGGCAGCGTGACTCCTCCGCCGACGCCTCCGGGGTATTATGCGAATAACCCCGCCGGCCGGGCCCACCGAACCGCCGATGCCTCGCTTTATTTGGTCCATCGCGGAATCGAGCGGAACCCGGGAGCCCTGCGCGGCATCGCTCGGACGCCGCCCAGCGAGCTGCAGCCTTCGATCAACACCTTCGCCTCCAGCTTGGGAACTACCGGGCCGGGCCGCACTCCGACCGAGACCCGCCGCGGCTTGGAAACCCGGCTGGCTTCCGATCCCTCGCGGACTCCGGATACGACTGGCTGGCCGGCCACCGAACGGCGGGCCTATGAAAGGTCCATCTCCGAGATGCGGACCCGGGCAGGAATCGATGCCGAAGCGGCGACCGTCGCCCATGGCCGGACGGTTTCGCTTCGACAAATGGACCACGAGCTCGGCATGGAGCGGGAGAGGGTCGGTCGCGAAGAGGGATTCCGTTATGATCTAGCCCGGTCGGCGGCCAACCATGAGCTCCAGATGCGGCAGCAGCACGACCAGCAGCTGAATCAGCTATTCCAAAACATGACCAACCACGGCATGCAGATCATGCAGTCCCAGATTCAGCACATCAACAACCTGACGACCGATCAGCTGCGCCAGATCAACCAGACCACCACGGCCTTGATCCAGGCCGGCTCGCCGCGGCCTTTCGATATCGTCGCTCAGATGTTGGGTGGCGGCGGGGGTCGCCGTTAAGCCTTGAGGCGCTTCGCCAGCTCGCCGCTGGCGTCGATGGCGGCCAGCTCTTGGTAGCCGCCGATCAGCTCTTCGCCCAAGAAGACCTGGGGAACCGTCCGCCAGCCGGTGCGCTGCTTCAGCTCGGCCCGAGCCGAGTCCTCGCTCACGTCGATTTCCTCGAAGGCAATGTTCCGTTGCTTGAGCAGACGCTTGGCGGCATCGCAGAAGGGGCAATAGGCGGTGGTGTAGACTCGGACTTTGGCCATGGCTCGACGCTAAAGCAGGGATCCACGCAAAATCAAGTTCTCTTCCCCCCTCCTTTGTAAGGAGGGGGTAGGGGGAGGTAGAGAGCTGGCGTCATGCAAAATATTTTGCATGACGCCAGCTTTTTCTACCCCTCCCTGACCCTCCCCTTACAAAGGGGAGGGAAAATCTTGAACTCCCCTCCATCCTCCATTAGTACCAGCTTATGACCTGGGCCCTTCTCGCCATCGCCTCGCTCGCCTGCCTGCTGCTGGGCTTTCTGGTGTTCAAGCAGCGCGAAATGCAGCGCAAGCTTGAAAAGCCCGGCCTCGACACCGGCCTTTTGCTGCTGCACCAGCAGGTGGTGAGCCTCCAAGAGCAGATGGGCCAGCACTTGGACGGAAGCGCCCAAGTCCTTCAGACCCAGCTCGGCCAGCTCAACCAGCAGCTCAACGAACGCCTCGCCGACTCCAGCCAAGTCTTGCAGAAGAGCCAGGAGAGCGTGAACCAGCGCCTGGACAACGCGGCTCGGGTGGTCGCCGAGGTCCAGGGCAAGCTCGGCAAGCTCGAGGAGGCCAATCAAAGGCTCTTCGAGGTCGGCAAGGATATCCGGTCGCTGCAGGAGATTCTCAAAGCGCCCAAGCTCCGCGGCTCGCTGGGGGAATATTTTCTCTCCGACTTGCTCGGCCAGATCCTGCCCCGCGAGCATTATGCCCTCCAGCATGCCTTCAAGAACGGCGAGAAGGTCGACGCCGCGATCCGGCTCGGCGACAAATGGGTGCCGGTCGACGCCAAGTTCCCGCTCGAGAACTTCCAGCGTTTCCTGGCCGCCGAGAACGAGGCCGACAAGAAGGCCTTCAAGAAAGTCTTCGTCTCCGACGTCAAGAAGCACATCGACGCCATCGCCCAAAAGTACATCCGGCCCGACGAGAACACTTTTGACTTTGCTTTGATGTACGTTCCGGCGGAGAATGTTTATTACGAGATCATCGTCAAGGACGACCTGACCGAAGGCGACCATCTGCTGGCCAATGCCGCGATGGCCCGGCGGGTGATCCCGGTGTCGCCGAACACGCTCTATGTCTACCTCCACACCATCGTGTTGGGGCTGAAGGGTCTGAGCATCGAAAAGGCGGCCCAGGACATCTTGAACGGCTTGGCCCGGCTCGACGTCGACTTGGAAAAGATCTCCGACTGTTTCCGGAAAGTAGGGGTTCATCTCAACAATGCCCGCGGCGCCTACGAGGACGCCGAGGTGCGGCTCGCCAAGTTCGGCGACAAGATGGAGCGGCTCCACGGTCAGTCCGGCGGGCCCGAAACCCCGCTGCCGACCGACCCGGAACAGGACAAGGTTCGGCTATTGCCGACCGGCAACCAGGGCTAGAAGTGAGAATCAAATGGCTCAAGCGGCACCGACTTACCACATCTTCGCGGTCTCCGACGCCACCGGCGAAATGGCGATGAACATCTCCTTCGCCGCTCTGCGCCAGTTCAAGATCGAGAACGTCAACATCGTCCGCAAGGCCAAGGTCACCGACCATCCCAAGATGGTCCAGGTGATCGGCGAGGCCAAGAAGAAGCACGCGATCATCCTGTTCACCTTCGTCGGCCTGCATCTGCGGGAGCAGTTCCTGGAGGAGTGCTCCAAGCAGCAGGTGGTCGCGGTCGACATCATGGGGCCGGTGATGGACGTCTTCACGACTTATCTCCATTCCCATCCCAGCGACGAGCCGGGCCTGAAATACAAGCTCACCAACGAGTATTTCCGCCGCCAGGAGGCGATCGAGTTCACCGTCAAGCACGATGACGGCATGGGCCTCGACACCATCGGTCAGGCCGACATCGTCCTGATCGGGATCTCCAGGACCTCCAAGACCCCGCTGAGCGTTTACCTCGCCTTCCGCGGCCACAAGGTGGCCAATATCCCGCTGGTCCGGGAAGTGCCGATTCCCGAGGAGTTGGAGCACGTCGACAAGAGCAAAATGGTGGGGCTGACGATCAACGCCGAGAAATTGGTCCAGCTCCGGGAGAGCCGCCTGATCAAGCTCGGGCGGCCGCTCTCCGAGGAATACGCCAGCTTCGACCGCATCAACGAGGAGCTCGACTGGGCCCGCCGGGTCTTCGACCAGCTCGGCGGCATCCCCAACATCGACGTCACGGCCAAGGCGATCGAGGAGATCGCGACCGAAGTATTGCTAGCCCTAGGCAAATAGCACCGGCGGTCACCCCCTCCTTTGTAAGGCAGGGGGAGGTAGAGCCCCGGCTTGGATCGCCAGGTCTAGCAACACCCCTTCCAAATTTTTCAGAACGTCGAAATTGCAATAGCGACAAATTTTCACATTTAGCTTTCGCAAATAAGCTTCTCGTTCCTGATCGTTTTTCACCTTGTCCGGCTTGGCATGAACGTCGCCGTCGATCTCGACGACGAGATTCTTCTCCGCACAGTAAAAATCCACGATATATGGCCCGATTCCATGTTGGCGGCGGAATTTGAGATTGAAGAAACGTTTGGCCTTTAACCGGCGCCAGAGAATTTGCTCGGCTGAGGTCATCCATTGGCGGAGTTTTTGGCGGAGTTTTTGGCGGAGAGGGCGGAAAGCTTTCTTGCCTTGGAGCTTCGTCATGGAGTTTTTTAGCGCAAACTCCATGCTCAACTCCCTCCCCTTTGTAAGGGGAGGGCCGGGGAGGGGTAGAGCGCTGGCATTATGCAAAACTTTTGCAGAACGCCAGCGCTCTACCTCCCCCTGACCCCCTCCTTACAAAGGAGGGGGGACTCCTACAGCACCGCCCGCAGCGGCTTGCCGTCGGCGCTGACCTCGACCCGGTCGCCGAAGCTGAGCGGCACCGAGATCTTGTTGCCGTCGATGAAGAGGGCGCCTTGGCGCATCTTGGTGTAGATCTGCAGGCTCTTGCCCTTGGGCAGGATGCCTTGGCGGATCTTGAAGGTCCGGCCCGGCTCGGGGAAAAGCTCGCGGACCGCGTATTGCAGCGCCGCCTTCTCCAAAGGCATCGGCTGGCCGCCGGCCGAGCGGATGGCGGCGGTCGAGCCGGTGGGGGCGGCGATCCAGACGCCCGAGCTTTTCTGCTCCTCGCGCCGCTTGCCGGCGACGATCATGTAGCGGGCGGTCCCGGCCGAGCTTTGATTGGCGAAGAGGACTTCGTTCAGCACCGGATAGGGCAGGACCTTGCCTTCGATCTTCACCTTGAGCCGCGGGATTTTCTTGGGCTTCCTTTTTCCCGAGATCAGGTCGATCAAGATCGAGAGGAAGTTCTCGATCCGGGCCCGGCAAAGGGCGCCGGTGCTGTCGATCGGCGCCGAGTTCACGCCGAGCAGGACCTGGTCGCCGAGGTAGTGGCTCAAGTCGAGGAAAGTCCCATCGCCGCCGACGGTCACGACCAAGTCGTAATTTCCGACTTTCTTCAGATTTCCCCGAAACAGGACCTCGGTTTTGACGCCGAGGAGCTCGAGGGTTCGGCGAACTCCCTCCAGCGTCTCCTGGTGCATGGCATAGACGTCCTTCCACTTGAGAGTCGTCGGATGCTTCCGCTTGAGCAGCCGGATGTAATGCGGGTCCTGCTGCTCCAGCACGTGGAGCTGATAGAGCGGCTTGTTGTAGACGATCAGGGCGGTGTCGAGGCGCATCGGCCTAGGATTTAGCAGCGCCGGGCCGCCAGGCAATCCTTTTTTTCAGGGGCTATCGGTAGAGGCGATGCTCTTGAATATACCGTTCGACCGATGGTGGCAGCATGCCGGCCAGAGGCAATCCCTTTTTGGCCCGGGCCCGGATTTCACTGGCGGAGATCGGAAGGAAGGGCGAGGCCGGGTCCGGCGGCCGAGGCAGGAAGACGAAGCCGAGCAGTTGCTGCAGCTCGGCGCTTTCCTTCCAGCGGGGGAGCTCCGCCCGCAAGTCGGAGCCGCCGACGAAGCGAAATTCCCGGCCGGGATGCTCGGCCTGAAGCTTCCGGGCCAGGTCGATGGTGAAGCCGCTCAAGCCCCGCTCATCGTCGCGGACTTGGATGGCCGATCCCAAATCGGCGAAGGCCAAGCGGCACATCGCGAGGCGGTCTTCGAAGGAGCTGGAGCTCGGCTTGAGGGGGTTTTGCGGCGAGGGCAGCACCCAGACTTCGTCGAAGTCGCCGGAATCCAGCAGGTGACGGGCGACTTGGACATGGGCCGAATGGGGCGGGTCGAAGGATCCGCCGAGCAGCGCGACCCGGCTCATGCGCCGGTCTTTCCGCTCTCGCTTTTGGGGAGCAAAGGGACGACGTTGGAGAGGTCGGCGACTTCGGTTTTCGGCGGCCGGGGCGGCTTGCCCAAGAGTTGGCTCAGCAGCTCCAAAGTCGCGGGCAGCGAATCGGCGTCGGCGCCCCGCGAGTAAATCTTGCGCCCGCTCACGCCCATCTCGGCCTGGTGATTTCGCAGGATTCCCATCTCGAGGCAGCGGGCCACGGCGTGCTGGACCGAGAAGCGCGACAAGCTTTCCTGGAATTCAAGGCTGCCCCGCATTCGGTAGGTTTCGCCGATCTCCAAGACCTGCTGGACCAATTTGCGCTCCTCCAACTTATCGACCGCGATTTGATCCAAGACGTCGAAGGTCAGCCAATAGGACTCGAGGACCGGAAGCAGGATCTGCCAGAGCCCTTCGGGCGGAGCCGGCAGCAGGGGGGTCGGATCGGCCGGGAGGAAGAATTCCTTGCCCAGCAGGCGGCGCAGCTCGTCGTAACGGCCGGGCGCCTTCAATTGGGCGATCTGCTGGAGGGCCGGCCCGGCGTAGGCGTGGATGCCCTGGTTCTTGAAGAAATCGAGGTGGTCCCGGGTTTCCTCGCGGACCGTGAGGAAGCGGCCCTGGGTGTCCTGGTGCTCCCGGACCAAGCCTTCGGCGATGAAAGCCCCCAAGGTTTCTTCCATCGCGGCTTTCGCCGAACGGCGGAGTCGCTCCGAAAGCCGCACGCCGCGCTTTTCGGCGAAGTCGAGCAGCGAGCCGGCCCGCTCCAGGACCGCCGCCGCGGTGGTCGATTTGCCGTGAGGCAGGAGCAGGGCGGTGGCCACCGGCGCCGAGGGCATCAAGGTGCTGACCTCGTTGATCGCGATCGAGATCTTCTCGGCCAAATCTTGGACCGTCGTTTTGACCTCGGCCGTTTCCGGCGCCGCGCCTTCGGCCGGATGGCCGACTTGGGCGGCCAAGGAGATCGGTTCGGCGAATTGGAGGTAAACCTTGCCGTGACGCCGGCGGAGGAATTTCGGCAGACGGAAGAGGTCGCTGAATTTCTCGTTGGATTTCTTCCCGCCCTTCCGCTCCTTCAAATAGGAGGCTTGCTCGAGGACCCGCTCGTAGCCCAGGGCCACCGGCACGAAGTAGACGTCGTTGACCCCGCCTTCGAGGAAGCTCTCGACCATCATCTGAAGCAGGCCGGTCCGCGGCGGAAAGAGCTTGCCGGAGCGGGATCGGGTGCCCTCGATGAAGAACTCTTGGAAGTAGCCCTCGCGCATCAGCTCCTTGACGTAGCTCTTGAGGGCCAGCGGATAGAGCGAGTCGCCGGGCAGGCTGCGGCGGATGAAGTAGCCGCCGGAGCGGCGGAAGACCCCGCCCAAGGGCCAGAAGTTGAGGTTGATGCCGGCGCAGACGTGGGGAAGGCTCAAGTCGTTGCGGTAGAAGATGTAGCTGAGCAGCAGGTAGTCGACGTGGCTCTTGTGACAGGGCACCAGGACCAGCGGCGAGTCCTTGGCCACCTTCTTGATCTTGGCCAGCCCGGCTTGGTCGACTTCGAGGCCGTCGTAGAGGCTGTTGAAGAGCCAGCTCAAGAAGAAGTCCCAGAGCTCGATGACGGTGAAATTGATGTCGCTGGCGATCTCCTTGAGGTAGCCCAGCACTTTCCGCTCGGCCTTCTCGAAGGACAAGTGGTCCTGGGTGGCGGCGTGCTGCAGCCGGTCGCGGAACCGCGAATCCTGCATGATCCGGTCGAGGAAACGCCGCCGGCTTTGCAGCTTGGGCCCGGTGACTTGGCGGCTCCCCATCTCGAAGACCCTTTGGATCTCGATCGAGATTCCCTCGGCCACCGCTTCGTTGTTCTCGGAGCCGTAGCGTTTGGCCAGCTTTCGCAGGTCCAGCGGCTCGCCGACCTTGGCCACCGCCCGCTTTTGGTAGTTGCGGAGGAAAAGGATCATCTTTCGGAGGTAGCCCGGGTTCTCCTTGGCACCGAAGAGGATGTCGGGCAGCGATTTTTTGGCCCGACCCGGATGCTTGTCGTAGATGAAATGAAGCGGGATGAGCTGGAGGGGCTTGTCGAAGCGGCTCTGCACCTCCATCAACTCCTGGAACATCTCGCGCTGGGCTTCATGCTCGGCTTCGATCCAGCGAGTGCCCTTCGGTAGGTTGAGGCAGTAGAGGATCGGCCGCTTTTCGCCCAAGGCTTGGACCGGATCGAACAACGAGCGGTTGTAGGGCCATTCGCCGCTGCTGAAAAAGCGGTCGAGCTTTTGGAAGGTGATGGCCTGGATCTGGTGCCGGGGCATCCAGTGGCCCATCTTCACCATATTGTTGTGCGAAACCAGCGGCAGGCCGCGGCTTAAGAAAAGATGGTTGAAATAGTTGTATTCGACTTGCCCCCAATTGCGCATGAGAAAGACCAGCGGGCCTCGCTGGCCGGCCTGAGCGATGTTTTGCAGCTCGGTTTCGTCGAAGCTGATGGTGTCGAAGCCCCGGCTGAAAAATAGCCGGTGGAAGGAGTTGAATTTGGCCAGCATCCGGGAGGTGTCCAGGTTGCGTTCGGGGTCGAGACGCTTTTCAAAGCTTTCGGGCCATTTTTTCTTGGCCCATAGGTAAGGGCGGCGGAACAGCTTCAAAATCCAAAGGAAAAATCGAAAGATTTTTGACGAAGAATCGCGCACTTCCCCGAATCTAGCCAAAGAAAGCATCGAAGAAAAGCACGGATCTTAACCCCCTTTGAAAAAGGGGAATCGAGGAAAGCCCGGATTACCCCCCTTTGAAAAAGGGGGGTAGGGGGGATTTAAAGCGCGGGCTTGCTTAAAAATTTTGCTTCAGAGGCTTTACGCCCGCTCTAAATCCCCCCTAACCCCCCCTTTTTCAAAGGGGGGAGGGAATTTCCGCAGGCCGACGCAACAGCCGGTCCCGTATCTATCGATAATTTTTGTAATTATAGGTCGGTTTTGCGGTTGCCCGCCAAAGACCGATCGGTTTAAAATTAGTCGGTTTCGCAAAGCACTCCCTTTTTCAATCTCGCCCTTTCAAGGAGGCATCGCAATGAAATTAAGTCATTTATTTGGTGGCCTAATGGTGGCGGCCTGTCTGGTGGTCGGCATTGCCGGCGCCAATGCCACCACCCGGCTCCCGGCCCATGGTCTGGACGAAGTCGTTTGGAAGTCCGGAGCTCCCAGCCTCATTATCCAAGGAACCTGCACCTCGGCGACGCCGACCACGGTGAGCTTCCCCAACGATCCCAACCGGACCTTGCCGGCGATCGAATACGTCTTCAAAGATGCTCTGGTCCTGAAGGGCAACTCCCAATACCAGGCCAGCAACACACCCCAAGAAGTCCGGTTCAAAATGTTCGCCGGCCAAATGAGCGATTTCCCGCGGCCGGTTCCGGGGCAAAGCTACACCTTGATTCTCTACGGGAACTCGGTGCTTGGCTTGACCAGCGTCGCCTTCGGCAACCAGGGCTTCTTCCCGGAAACCGAAGTGAACGGCGAGACGGTGGTTGACAGCAAGGGCTTGGTCTTCGCCAATAAAAATGTGCAGCAAAAATTCTTGAACCGCAATCCGGCCAATTCCAAATTTCTCCGCCAGGGCACGACCTCGACCGGCGAGTTAGGGTCCTCGGAGGCTCAGGTCACTCCCGCGGTACTCCGGGACGCGATCCAAACGATTCTGACGGGGGATAAATAATGAAAACGGCAAAATACTTCGCGCAAGCTTGTACCGCGGTTGCAGCCTTGTCTTTGGCGATTCCTTCGGCCTTGGCCGGAGGCGCCTTCTCCACCACTCCGGCCGGCACCCCGGTGCTTTGGGACATTCCGGTCGTTTGGCGCGCCGAGACCGGCCCGATCAAGGGCTTCACCAATGACGCCGATGATGGCGGCGGCGGTGGCGGCGGCGGGGGAGGCGGCGGGGGCTGCCAAATCTCCAAAAGCCTCGACATCAACAACACCCAGGCCCTGGACATCGTCCGGGCGGCCTTCAATGCCTGGGACAATGTTGCCAACGTCAGCATCGACATCCAGGAGGGCCCTTCGCTTGGCGTCGACGTCAACTTCGACAACGTCGAGAACTACTGGGTCGGCAGTTTCTTCGGCGGCACTCAGGGTTCCAACGTGAGCGCCGATGGCTGCTACGATTCCGACCCCAACACCGAATGCCTCAACTCGGTCATCTTCGACAGCACCAGCGCCCCGCAGCGCAGCATCACCGACGCGATCCAAGGCGCTTGCGCCCGCTTCAGCATATTGGCTTTCGCGGCGATCCTTCCGCAGACGGCCAACGATGCCCAAGGCACCATCACCAACGCTGCTTTGCGAAGCTCGCAGATGGTCATCTCGGGGGCTTGCGTTCAACCGGTGATGGCGCCGGATCCGAGCTGCGATTTCGGGGATACCGCCGACAATGAAGGCGCTTGTCCGGCCGGTGGCATCAGCCTGGAAGAGCTCCAGGGAACCGTGACCCACGAAGTGGGGCACTATCTGGGTCTCGACCACACCCTGACCAACAAGCGCAACTATATCGCCTGCCAGACCGGCAACGGCGAATGCGATCTGGAGAACATCCCGACCATGATCGGGCTTTTCACTCCGGGCGCAAACCTTCACACCTTGCACTATGACGACCAGACCACTTTCGCCCGCTATTATCCGGGCGGTGGCAGTACCTGCACGATCAAGGGCAATGTCACCCACACGACTTCGGGATTCGGTGGGCGCTGCCTGGAGGTCGTGGCCCGGCTCAATAACAGCGAGAGCACCGCGGCTTCCTTCGTCGCCGGCGCCGAGGTGGCCCGGGTGACCCAGGGCATCCCGGGCGCGTCCGGCACCAGCGGCAAGAATCAATCCAACTGCACCGCCGGCGGCGACGCCTGCGGGGCTTATGAAATCCGCGGCTTGCAGCCGGGTTCCTACAACCTCGGTGTGCAGAACTTCTCGGATAGCGGCGCGGGCAGCGGCTTGCCCAGCTTCATCCTCGAGCCCTGCACTCCGGCCCTGACCTCGGCCAACTTCCGCTTCAACGACTTCGGAGCGATCGATAGCCCCGGTCAGGTCACGGTCAATTGCATGGCCGGCGGAACGGTGACCCAAAACCTCGTTGGTAATTAATTTAAGGTTGTCATCCTGAGCGAAGCGAAGGATCTCATACCACCTTGGTGGGTATGAGATCCTTCGTCGCTTTCGCTCCTCAGGATGACGGTTTTTCTCAAGGGCCTTCTTGTCCGGTAGACAGAAGGCCCCTTTTCTTTTATGGGGGATTCTGGGCAAGATCCCGGGTTGGGGCCTGGCATCTTGTGTTTTTGCAACCGCCGAAGAGGAACCTTTCATGAAAAATCTAGTCCGAACACTGGCCAGCCTTTTTGCGCTCGCTCCGCTTGCTTCGGCCTTCGCCGGCGGTTCCATCAAGACCGACATCAACGGGATTCCCCTGCACTGGGAAGGCAATATCGTTTTCAATGCCGACAAGGGCGGCCTGAAGAACAACAACGACGCTTATAACCACGCCAATACCGTCCAAATTATCAACGAGGCCTTTGGCGCTTGGATCGGCGTCTTGGCGCCGGTCGGCGGCGGCATCTCCTTCAGCGAGGGCGAGGGCATTCCCGTCGACGCCGACGACGTCGATGGCGGCAATTACTTTCAATTCTTCGGGATCGGCAAGGACGACTGCTACGACGACGATCCGGAGACGTCCTGCGTCAGCCCGATCATCTTCGACGCCGACGGCGAGATCATCGACGACCTCTTCGGGAGCTGCGCCAAGTTCTCGATCCTCGGTTTCGCCGGCTTCGACGACATCGAGGACGGCAGCGGCGATCCGGTCAAGGCCATCGTGCGACGGGGCCAGGCCCTATTCAGCGGCGCCTGCCTCGAGCCGGCCGAGGCCAAGGCCGGCTGCGGCTCTTGCAAGCGGCTGCTCAGCGATCAAGAGGCCCGCACCATCATCACCCATGAGATCGGCCACCTCCTGGGCATGGACCACAGCCAGGTCAACCCCGAGTCCTTTCTCTCCTGCATCCGGAGCGGCGGCTGCGGCAGCGACGTGGCCCAAGATATCCCGACGATGTTCCCGATTCTGGTGGAGGGCTCGGCCATGCTCGACCTTCACCAAGACGACATCGCCTATTTCCAGCGCCTCTACGGCAATCCCAACCAAGGTTTTTGCTCGGTGACCGGCCAGGTCTTGGCCAGCGACGGCCAAACCGGCGTCCGTGGAGTCGAGGTGGTGGCCCGCAACATCGACACCTCGCTGCGCTCGATCGACGCCATGTCCTTCGTTTCCGGCGCCGAGGCTCCGCGTCTCACCAACATCAGCAAGCGCCAAGGCAACTGCAAGAGCGGCTGCGGCGACTTCGAGTTGACCGGACTCAACCCTGGCCAAACTTATCAAATTTGCGTCCAACACATCCTCAGCCAATTCAGCCGGGGCTCCAGCATCGAGCCGCTGGATCCGCCGTTTCAGGGCATCGATGACGCCTGTCCCGAGGGCCTGACCGTGACCTGCAGCTGCCCCGGCGGCGGCTCTTGTCCGAACATCAGCGGCGTCAATATTCTCACCGAGGTCGATCCCGGCAGCCTCGACGACGGTTCCGACCAGGACCCTCAGATCGTCGATCCGGACGGCGGTTCCGGCGGTTGCAGCCTGACGCCGCAGCGCCCCACGAAAGTCTGGCCGGCCTTGATTCGGTCATCCTGAGCGAAGCGAAGGATGACGGGCCCCCGCTCCCGGATGACGGCCCCCGCTTAGGATGACTTCAATTTCCACGCAATTAATCTCGCCTCCCTCCGATATGTAGCTGTTCCTTCTATCAGCAGGTTTCCCCTGATGCCTGGATTGCCGAGGGCCTCTTCCGGCCCTGGCGCGCCATTCCTTCAAGGGTTAGGTAGGATGAGAAAGTTACTGTTATTACTAGCGATAGGTGTATTCGCCTGGCCGGCCTCGGGTTGGGCCGGCGGCGCTCATCAGACCACGATGGAGGGCCTGCCCTATCGTTGGGAAAAACCCCTGGTTTACAACCTCGATCGCGGCGATTTGAAGGCCGGCGATCCCGATTTCAGCCGCGAGCGGATGGCTCAGGTCGTCGCCGAATCCTTCGCCGCCTGGACCGAGGCCTTGAGCGGCGGGTCCTTGAGCATCAGCGAGGGCGATTCCTTGCCCCTCAGCGCCGATGGACTCGGCGATGACGTGAACATTAGCAATTATTCGACTTATCTCGGTTCCCCCAAGCCGGTGAATCCCATCATCCTCGATGCCAACGGTGAAATCCTGGATGCGGTTTTTGGCCGCTGCGCCAAGACCAACACCTTGGCCTTCGCCGGGTTGGAGCGGGTCGAGCCGTCCACCGCTTCGATCGAGAAGGGCAGGGCGGTGTTCAGCGGGGCCTGCATCCCGGATGCCTCCGGCAACACCGACGCCGGCGATGGTTGCGGCGCTTGCGCCCTGACCTTGGACGAAACCCGGGTCCGGCGGATGGTGGTCCATGAAATCGGCCATCTCCTGGGCATGGACCACAGCCAGGTCAATCCCGAAAGTTATGTTTCGTGCCGAGCCACCGGTTCCTGCTCGGTTTCGATCGAGGAAGACATCCCGACGATGTTCCCGATGTTGGTTGAAGGCGCCAAGATGGAAACTCTCCACGTTGACGACGCCGCTTACTTCAATCGGCTCTATGGAGACCCGGAGCGGACGAGCTGCGGCGTCGAGGGGCGGATCCTGGCCGCCGACGGCCAGACCGAGCTGCGCGGCGTCGAGGTGGTCTTGCGCAGCGTCGACTCCCGGTTCGAGCGGGAGGAGGCCTTAGCTTTCATTTCCGGCGCCGAGGCACCGCGGCTGCGGGCCAATGACAAATCGGCCGACAATTGCGCCGGCGATTGCGGTGGCTTCCGGATCACCGGTCTCGAGGCCGGCCAGAGCTATCAAGTTTGCGTTCAGAACATCCTGAGTCAATTCCAAGGCGGCTCGGGCTTGGAGCCGGTCGATCCGCCCCTGCCTCAAGTCAAGGTCGAGTGCTTCGAGGATTTGACCTTCAGCTGCGAATGCGACGGAGTGTCCTGCGCCCAGTTCTCCGGCATCGACGTGGTGACCCAGCCCTTCGATGGAACCAGTCCCTCGGCCTCGGGCAACCTGAGCGAAAGCGCCGGCGCGGCCGGCGGTTGCAGCCTAGTCCCGGCGCGGGCCAGCGGCCTTTGGGTTCGCCTGAAAAACCTGCTTGTTTTTGCGGGTCGCATTCAGTAATCCGACCCCCGCATGTATAACGTCTCCTTCATTCTGGTGATGTTTCTCTACCAGTTTTCGGTGGGTTGCATGATCCTCCTGGCGCTGATGCCGCTCAAGGAGGTCGACATCCAGTTTTACCGCCTAGCCTCGGGCATGAGCGCGCTTTTCACCGCCATCGGGCTTTTCCTTAATTTTTACTATCCCTTCGAGCTGCCCCAAAATTTCGGCGTGGTTCGGGCCCAGCAGGGGCTTTGGCCTCAGATCACCGTCGGACTCTACATCGCTTTTTTCGCCGTCTCTTTCTTCCTTTATATCCGGATGAGGCGGAAGATGGCCGGCGGCGCCAAGCTCCTGGTGAGGGCCAGCGCGATCCTGGGCGGCGTTGCGCTGATCGCCGAGGGTTTTCTCTACCGGACCCAGGATCTCTACGGTGGGCTCAAGAACTTCATTCTGCCGCTGCATTTCCTCACCGCCGCGATGTTCCTTGGCGTCTTCGTCCTGGCCATGATCTTCGGCCATTGGTACCTGGTGAAGTCGATGCCCAAGCGGCTCCTGGCCCGGATGGCCGAGATGCTGATCTTCGTCTTGGTGGCCAGGATCCTGGTGGTGCTGGCGACTTTCTGGCTCTATTCCAAGGAGGTTTCGGGCGGCGGCGCCTCGATCGATCAATTGATGGATCTCTGGAAGGGCCACGGCCTCTTTTTCTGGCAGCGGATGCTGGCCGGCTTGGGGATTCCGGCGGTGCTTTCCTATATGATTTGGAAGACCGCCAAGCTCGGCGCCAACCAGTCGGCCACCGGGCTGCTCTATGTCGGCGTGGTCTTCGTCATCATCGGCGAGATGATTTCCAAATATATCTTTTTGCTATCCAGTATTCCCATATGAAAGTCATCCTGAGCGCCAGCGAAGGATCTGCGACTACCTTGGGCAGTCTTAGATCCTTCGACCCCTTCGGGTCCTCAGGATGACGCTTATACATGCAGCTCCGATTCCATTGCCCCCACTGCGACCTGCCGATGCTGATCTCCCGCTGGGAGAGCCTGGAGAATTTCGCCTGCCCCCAATGCCGCAAGCCCATCCCGACCTACGTCGATGCCAAGGCCAAGGACGAGCTCGAGATCGACCATTGCTTGATCTGCGACTGCAAGCAGCTCTTCGTCCAGAAAAGCTTCAATCGAAACTTGGGCTTGGGAATCGTGCTGCTGGGGGTGATCCTGAGCTTTTGGACCTACGGGATCAGCCTATTGGTGGTGGCGGCGATCGACCTCTTGCTCTATTGGCTTTTGCCGCCCATGATGGTTTGCTACCGCTGCGACGCCGAGTTCCGGGGCTTCAAGAAGAACCCGCGCTTCAAGCTCTACAACCACCTCAAGGCGGCTCACGTGAAGAAGCAGGCGACTTACCCGGGAGCCGAAGAAGCCGGGGAGCATTAGATTTCCCTCGACAGGCAAAAGATTTTGCATCCCGCCAGCCCTCTACCTCCCCCTGACCCCCTCCTTAAAAAGGAGGGGGGAAGAGCTAGTGGCCGCCGGGGGCTGCGGCCTCGACCTTGGGCGCCTTCGCGATCGTTTCCTTCAAGTCCTTGAGCAGCTCCTCGCTGGTTCGGCGGAAGATCGGCAGCGACTCGACGTGCTTGTAGAGAATGGTGCCGTCCTGATTGAGCAGAAAGAGGGCTCGCTTCGGGAAGCCGGCGATGCTCATCACCTTGTAGGCCTTGGTCACCCGGCCGTCGTAGTCATTCAAGAGAGGGAAAGTGAAGCTGTATTTCTCGGCAAACTTTAAGTTGGCATGGCTCTCGATGCTGGCGATGCTGATCCCATAAATTTGGACGCCGAGCTGGTGGAATTGGGCGTCGTGATCCCGGTAGTCGCAAAGCTGGGCCGTACAGACCGGGGTGTCGTTGCCGGGATAGAAGACCAGCAGGGCCTTGCCCTTGGCCAGGATTTTCTTCAGCTCGAGGCGCTGTTGGTTCTGGTCGAGCAGGTTAAAATCGGGGGCTTTGTCTCCAACTTCGGGCATAAATTCCTCTTCGGTTAATGGACCTTGCCGCCCCCTCATATAGTCTTCAGCCGGGCCAGTCAAACGATGTTCTAAAAAGCGCCTTTCGACGCGGCGCATCGGCGGTATTCCGTTGACAAAGCCCCGTCCGGCTTGGTGATAAGGCCTTATCTAGTTTTAGGTTAAGAGTTCGGGGGATACATGGCAGCTTCCTTGTTGTCGCTCAATGCGCCACCTTCCACTTTGCCAGCCGCTCCAGTCGCGGAATGGCGGTCCCTTCTCAAAGAAAACGATCCGGAGCTAAGAGCCGAGGGCTTTCTCCATCTGGCCGGCCGCTTGGAAAGGCGAGGCGAACCGGCCGCGACCGAGGCCGCGGTCGGCCTTTATCATTCCCTAGCCGCGAGTCCCGATTTGTCGGCCGCAGCGGCGCGGCGGGCGGCCGAGCGCCTCGAAGTCCTTGCCGGCGGCGGCTCCTTCGGAGCCCGATCCGAGCGGGGTCTCGGAATGTTTTTTCAACAAGCCAGCGACCCCGCGCTGCTCTTGGGAATGGGCGTGGCTTCCGGGGTTTTCCAGGCCGTCCGTTTCGGTGTTCTGGCGCGCTTGGCGGCATCGCCCTCGGCCGGTCATTTTACCCGCGGGCCGGGCGCCCGGCTCTTGGCCGGCGGAATCGGCTTGGCGGTGGAAGCGCCGGCCTTCACGGCGGCGACTCGCGCCGGCCATGCCGCGCTGGGACGCCCGCTCGATTGGAGCTCGGGTGCGCTGGGCCGGGAGCTCGCCTCGGGTTACCTGATGCTGGGCGTCCTCAAAGCCGCCGGCGGCGCGGTGTCTTCGTTGGCGCCGCGGGTCGCGACGCCGAACCAGGCCTTCCTTCACCGGATCTATTCGCAAAGCGCCATGCTCGGCGGCCTGATGCTGGTGCATCGGGCCGAGGAGAGTTTAGGGTGGCGGCCGGCGAGCGGCTTCAACGGCAATCTGGCCGATTCGCTGGCCACGCTGGCCCAGCTCGCGGTCGCGGGCCGGGTCAGCCGGTCATTGCTCGGCGAAGGCTATGCCCGGGCCCTGCGCGAAACCGAGCTGCGGGTGGGTCCCTTGGCCCAGACGAGCCGGCCGCTTTTCTTAAGTCCGGCCTTGGCGCCGGCCGGCGCGGCCCTGCCGGGACCGGGGCTTCCGGCCCGGCCAAGCGCCGAGTCGGAGCTGCGCTCGAACCTGGTTTTCGCGGTCAACGGCAAGGGCAACGGCAATGGCAATGGCGAAAGCCTCATCGGCCGGCGTCTCAACCAGCTGATCGAGCCGGAGCTCGGCAAAGCCGCCGACAGCTTCCAGCCGCCGCAGGGCAGAATCCGCAAGAACGTGGGCAGCATCGGAATCCTGACCAGCGGCGGCGACGGCCCGGCCGAGAACGCGGCCATCTCAGCCCTGGTCCACGGCGCCATTCAAGCCCATGGTTGGAGGGTCTTCGGCATCGTCGATGGTTATCGCGGCTTGCTCGAGCCCCAAGGCCGCATCCGGGAGCTGAAAATCAGCGACGTCCAGGGCCATTCGGCCATCGCCGGTGCGCTTCGCCTCCTCTACGGCGAGAACGTGCCGGTGCCGCTGGAAAATATTTATGGCGGCGAGAGCGACATCTCGATGCTCGGTGGCACCATTCTCCGCAGCAGCCGGACCAACCCGGTCCACGGCGATCCCGACGCTTCTCAAGTCCAGCAGACGATGCGGCAACACGGCATCGATGCCTTGGTCGTGCTCGGTGGCAACGGCTCGATGCGGGCGGC
The DNA here is from genome assembly GCA_035281585.1 of bacterium. Classification (NCBI taxonomy): domain Bacteria; species bacterium. The sequence goes on along the minus strand of DATEDP010000167.1, from coordinate 64,222 downwards.
GGCCGAGCTGCACCGGGCTAAGGTGCCGGTCGTGGGAATTCCCCAGAGCATCGACGGCGACGTCTGGGGCAGCGAACACTCGCTCGGCTTTCCCTCGGCGGTCGCCAAGGGCGTCAGCCTGGTGCACAACTATCTTACAACCGCCCACGCCTCCCGGCGTTGGTTCTTGGTCGAGGTGATGGGCCAACGCTACGGGCTCCTCACCTTGGCCATCGCCGACCGTTCGCGAATCGCCGACGCCGCCTTCACCGAGGTGCCGCGGCCCTTCGACGATTTGCGGCGGATCATCGAAAGCCGCCGGCCCGAGCGCCTTCACGGCGTGATCTTGATCTCGGAGGGGGTGAAGTTCCGCGGCCACGGGCCGAGTCTCATCGAGCCGCCGCGCGGGGCCGACGGCCATGGCCGGCTGATCAACGAGCCGGGCGACGTCGCCCATTGGGTCCGACGGGTGCTGGCCGATCGGCAAATCGAAACCCAGACCCGGTCCGAAAGCCTGGGCTATCTTTTGCGGGGAGCCGACACCAGCTATGCCGACAAGGTTTTAGCGGATCATTTGTCCTTGGGTGCCCTGCGCTTGGTTGCGAGCGGTCGCTTCGGCCACATGGCCGGGACCGCCTTCATCGAGGGCGGCTCGGCCCTGAAGCTCCATTCGGTGCCCTTGATCGAGGTCGCTCGCAACGAGAAGGACACGCCTCACGACTACTACGACCACGTTCGGCAGCACCTGGAAGGCCACTAATCCTTCGACTCTCCCCCCTTTGAAAAAGGGGGGCAGGGGGGATTTAAGAAACGCCGCAAACCACCCCAGCATCGCGTTCCAAGTCGCCGCTTTAAATCCCCCTTGATCCCCCTTTTTCAAAGGGGGAAAAATCCTGGATCATGGATCAGCGGCGCGGCCGCATTCGCAGCGTCAAAAAATCCTTCAGCGAGGCCGCGGCCGTCTTGAGATAGGGGTTGGAGGCCTTTTCTTCGCCCAACGTCGATTGGGGCACGGCGGCGTAGTTGTGGCCCGGCAGCAGGATCGTGTTGTCGTTCATCTGCATCAACTTTTGGGTCAGGCTGTAGTACATCTGCTCGGGATCGCCGCCCGGCAAATCGCAGCGCCCGCAGCCTTGGATAAAGAGGGTGTCGCCGCTGACCAAGTGGTTTCGCACGTGGAAGCATTGGCTGCCCGGGGTGTGACCGGGAGTGTGGAGCGTTTTGACCCTCACCTTGCCGACCGCGATCTCCTGACCGTGGTCGGTTTTCACCAAAGCGCTGGCCGGCAGGTCGACGAACTCGGCGTCGGCCTTGTGAACGTAGATTGGCACCTCCTTGGCTTCGAGCAGCTCTTCCAAGCCGTTGGTGTGGTCGTGGTGATGGTGGCTGACCAGGGCGCCGACGATCTCCATGCCGTCGGACTGGGCTTGGCGCCGGATGCTGTCAACTTGCCAGGCCGGATCGACGACCAGGGCCTGGCGGCTTTCGGGGTCGCCGATCAGGTAGACGAAATTCTCCATCGGGCCCACTTCCATTTGTCTTAAATAAAGTCCTTCCGACACTTTTCCTCCGATGCTAACCTTAAGGTAACTCAATTTTATGAAAACCAAAACCTTTAAGACCCTCCTGCTCGAAGTCGACCGCCAATTCGCGGTCCTCAAGTTCAACCGGCCCGAATTCCACAATGGATTCACCGAGGAAATGGGGCTGGAGCTGCTCGACGCGCTGCATGAGCTGGCTTCGCCGGCGGTTCGCTCGGTGGTGTTGAGCGGGGCGGGCAACGATTTTTCGATCGGTTTCGACCCTCTGCTGATGCGGGAGCACGCCGAGACGGCTCCGCTGCTTTTCCGCAAGGTCACCGGCTACCTTCATCAAATCATCGCCGAGCTGCGGCGCCTGCCCAAGCCGGTCATCGCCGCGGTCAACGGGCCGGCGGCCGGCACCGGCTTCAGCTTCGCCCTGGCCTGCGATTTCATCTTGGCCGCCGAGGGCGTGGTTTTTTCGAGCTCCACGATCAACATGGGGCTGACTCCGGACGGCGGCTTGACTTATTTTCTGACCCGGCTGGTCGGGCCCCAAAAGTGCGCCGAGCTGGTGATGACCGGCAAGTCGATCGGGGCGCGCAAGGCTCTGGAGCTGGGCGTGATCAGCGGAGTGGTGCCGGCCGACAAGCTGATGGAGGAAGCCAAGAGCCTGGCCCTCTATTTCGCGACCGGACCGACGCTGGCCCTGGGCCGGGCCAAGCGGCTCATCGACACCGCGCTCAGCCATTCGCTGGAGGAGCAATTGGAAGAGGAACGGCAGTCGATCGTCGAGACGGCGGACAGCGCTGATTTTCGCGAAGGCTTGAGCGCCTTCGTGGGCAAGAAGAACAAGCCCAATTTCACGGGACGTTAAATGAGCGGCAGCGCCAAAATCATTCCGATCCGGGCCCATGGCGCCCGGGCTTTGAAGGCCAAGGCCGGCGAGGCCTCTCACGATCCTTGGATTCACACCCTCGATCTCTTGATGGAAGACTTCGGCAAGAAGCACCGCAAGGAGCTTTGCGTGCTCTGCGAGCCGATGCAGATCTTGGGCCTCCACCGCGACGCCGTGATGGTGGATTTGGCCGAGTCCTTGTTCCTGGCTTTCTTTCCTTCTTTCGAGTCCTACGTCATTGAGGTTCGGGAGGGCCTGCTGCAAGGCTTGCTCGACCGCCGCGACAAGGGAAACTACGGCTCTTGGCAGGCCAAGCTCAAAGATCTCTTGGTCCGCCAAGTTGCGGCCGATCTCCGCGACTTCATCGGCGACATCGAGAAGCACCTCCGCAAATTCGCCTCGGTCGAGCTGGAGGAAGAGCGCCGCGAGGCGATCTTCCGCGAGGCCTTTTCCCGCCTTGAAAAAGAATGGCTTTGGAAGAGTACTTGAGCCTTCCTGGGAGTTTGTAGTGTCGCCGGCTTTTGCCTTTCTGCCCGGTCGGGGTCTGGGTGGGGATCCCTCTCTCAAAATTCTGCCCGGTCGGGCTAGTCGGGCTAAAAAATCCGCTTCGCCATAAAACTTGGTGGCTTCCTTCGTCAGCCTCCAAGTTTTTGGCTCCGACGGATTTTTTAACCCTCCTACGCCCTCCCTCCTGCAGAGATATTTTGAGAGAGGGATCCCCACCCAGACCCCGACCTACCATTGTGCTGGTGCAAGGTCATCCTGAGCGAAGCGAAGGATCCATGACTGCCCAAGATAGATGATCTACCAAAAGCGGTCATAGATCCTTCGCTTCGCTCAGGATGACAGGCGAGCCAGCACAATGGTAGGTCGGGGAGGGCCGGGGATATCCTCCGAACGGCTTTTGGGCCGTCGATCACCCTAAAGCATCCAATAGACATCGACGGACCAAGCTTTCCCTGGCCCGGCTTGAGGGCCAGGGAAAAAAGTGAGGAGGATATCCCCGGCCCTCCCCGGCCGGGCAGAAATATCCAAGCAGTGCGCCAACGAACACGACCTTGACAATCCCCGCGCCAAGAGTTCTAACCGCGGCATGCCGAAAACCCCCATCATCGTGGCCCACAGCCCCGACAGCGACGACGCCTTCATGTTCTACGCCCTGGCCAAGGATAAGATCGACACCGGCGAATTCCAATTCGACCACGTCCTCTCCGACATCCAGACCCTCAACCAAGAGGCGATGAAGGGGACCTACGAGGTGTCGGCGATCTCCTTCCATGCCTTCCCCCAGGTCGCCGAACGCTACGCCTTGCTGCCTTCGGGCTCTTCGATGGGCGACCGTTACGGGCCGATGGTGATCGCCCGCGAGCCCCATCCGCCTTCGGTGCTCCGGGAGCGCAAGGTGGCGGTGCCGGGCCTTTTGACTACGGCCTTTCTGGCCCTGCGCCTCTACGAGCCGGCCATCGATTACGTCGTGATGCCCTTCAACGAGATCCTGCCGGCGGTGCGGGACGGAAAGGTCGATCTCGGGCTCATCATTCACGAAGGCCAACTGACCTATGCCCAGAGCGGTCTCCACCAGATCGTCGACTTGGGCGAGTGGTGGTTCCAGAAGACCGGCGGCCTGCCGCTGCCGCTCGGCGGCAACGTGGTCCGCAAAGATTTGGGCGAGGAGAATTGCAAAAAGGTTTCCGACATCCTCAAGAAAGCCATCCAATACTCGCTGGATCACCGGTCCGACGCCTTGGAATATGCCCTGACCTTCGCCCGGGGCATGGATCCCAAGACCGCCGACCGCTTCGTCGGAATGTACGTCAACGAGCTGACCGTCGATTACGGCGAGCGCGGCCGGGCCGCTCTCCGCCGCCTCTTCGAGGAGGCGGTGGCCGCCAAGCTCCTGCCGAAGATGCCGCCGCTGACCTTCGTCGGCGACTAATCGTGCTCCTTTAGCCAACTCAATATTTCGGGGAAGACTTCCTTGGGCGCGTTCTTGCCCAGGACCAAGTCGATGTGGCCGTAGTCGTGCTCGTGGCCTCGCGATTTGCCGAAAACCATCAAGGTCTTCTTTTCGCTCGGGATGCGCCGGAAGGCGAGGCGGATGTCGGCCAAGGGCGTGAAGCTGTCGACCGAACCGGCCATCATCAGGATCGGCATCGTCATGGCGGCGATGCTCTGGGTGTAATCGATTTTGCGGTCGCGGCTGGCGAAGTAGTTGTGGTTAAGCCAGTCGTGGATCTGGAGGATGAGGCTGGATGGGACGCTCTCGACGGCGTGGCGCATGATCTCGATCAGGATCTCCCGCGTCATGTTGTCGCGGGAGAAGAGGGCGTTGCCCTCGAGGCCCAGCAGCAGGTCGACGAAGCGAACCGCCACCCGCGAGAGGGTCCGGTAAGGCAGCCTCGGAAACAATTTGATGATCCGGTCGAAGCGGTGAGTCACTTGAAAATAGCCGGGCCGCGAGGCGGTGGTTACCGGCGAGGCGATGGTGATGAGGCTGCGCAACACTTGGCTCTTCTTGTAGAACTGGGAGAAGGGGAAGGAGAGCAGGCCACCGAGGCTGTGGCCGATCCAGTGGATCTTTTTGGCGCCGGTCTCGCGCAAGACGGTGTCGACGGCTGCCGGCAGGTCATAGAAAACATAGTCGTCGAAATACCAGCGAAAGGCGGTGAGCGGGCCTTTCTTGCTCAAGCCCGATCCCCGCAGATCCACGATCCAACAGTCGAAGCCGGCCTTGCTCAGGTAATGAGCCAGGCTCAGGTCCTTGATCGGGAAATCCATGTTGCGATAGTTGCTAGCCAAGCCGTGGACGAGCAGCACCGGATGGCGCGATTTTTTGCCTGGATGGTGGTGGATGGCGATCTTCCATCCGTCCTCGGTTTTGGCGTAGTGGACGTTGGTCTTTGAACTCGATACTTTGGCCATGAATCCTTAATGGGGAGCCCTTTTGCCCGCTTGTCCCCTCGAAAATTGCGTTGTTTGCCTAAATAAATCGTGTTAGGCGCCAAGGCAAGATATAAAGACCCCAGCGATTTTGCGGTCTTGCATCGAAATAGGAGCTGATTTCAAGATGGCCGACAAGAACGACAAGCTACCCCAGCAGCCCGACGGAAAGTTTTACGTCGACAGCCAGTGCATCGACTGCAATCTCTGCCGCGAGACCGCCCCCGACAATTTCAAGCGCGACGACGACAACGGCTATTCTTACGTGTACAAGCAGCCTCTTTCGCCCGAAGAAGAAAAGCTCTGCCAGGAGGCTTTGGAGGCCTGTCCGGTCGAGGCGATCGGCAGCGACGGGGTGTAGGGGCGGGCCTTGCGCCCGCCCTCATGCACGGCCGGATCAGACAGGGCACCCGCGAGGGGCGCCCCTACAATGCCTCCAATAATCGTATTTTTATTCCGCCATCTCCCCGCTTCACCCACTCGTTTTCGGTCTTTCCCAGAATGTCGCCGGCCTGGGCCGGATTGGCGTTGCCATCCTTGTCCAACCTTGCCGTCAGCTTGAGTTTCCCGGATAATTCAGTGCCCGCGATCATGACGTCGGCCTCGCCGAGGCTGAAGTCCACCGGCCATTGGAAGGGTGGAAGCAGCTTCTTCACCGCGACGATCTGGCCTTGCTCGTTGCGGGCGATGACGAAGAGGACGGCCAGCGGGTCGGCCTGGGCCTTCACCGCCTCGTCCAATTCGATCTTTCCAGAAAGCAGCGCGGCCGGGCTCGGGGCGGCGCCTTCCGGCCGGCGGACGGAGTTTTGGCAAGCGGCGTGCGAGAGCAGGACGAAGAGGAGGAAGAGGCCTGGGGCGAAATTCGGCATTGCGAACGTTTAAAATCATGGATCCGAAAACACAACAAGAAGTTCGGGAGGAGCTGAAGCGGCGCGGCTTCGATTCGGTCGGCTTCGCCAAGCCGCCCCTGGGCGAGGCCGGCGAGCGCTTCGCCGAGTGGCTGCGGCGGGGCCATCACGGGACCATGGCTTACCTCGACCGGCGCGGCGCCGAGCGCTTGAGCCCGGACCGCTTGCTGCCGGAATTCCGCTCGGCCATCGTGCTGGCCCATGGCTACGATTCGGGCCTGCCTAACTCGACCGATCCGGCCGAGGCCAATGTCTCGCGCTATGCCTGGGGCGAGGACTATCACGAGGTCCTCTCGGCCAAGCTGCGCGATTTCGAGGGCTGGCTGGTCCGAAAGATTCCCGAGGCCCGCTGCTACGCCGGCGTCGACGCCGCGCCGATTTTGGAAAAGGCCTGGGCCGAGCGCAGCGGCTTGGGCTGGATCGGCAAGCACACCAATTTGATCGAGGCCGAATCCGGCTCCTATTTTTTTCTGGCCGTGCTTTTGACCAACCTCGACTTCGCCGAGGACGCCCCGGTCGCCGACCGCTGCGGCGTTTGCACCCGCTGCATCGAGATCTGCCCGACCCGGGCCATCGTCGGCCCCTACCAGTTGGATGCTCGGCTCTGCATCTCGTACCTGACCATCGAGCTCAAAGGGCCTATCCCGCGGGAGCTGAGGCCGCTAATCGGCAACCACGTCTTCGGCTGCGACGACTGCCAAGAGGTCTGCCCTTGGAACCGGTTCAGCCGGCCGACTCGGGAAGGGCGCTTCTTTCCGCGGGACGGTGTCCGGGCCCAGCCGCTGGAAAGCTTTTTGGAATTGAGCGAGGCCGAGTTCAAGCGCCGCTTCGCCGGCTCGGCGGTGCTGCGAGCCAAGCGCCGCGGCTTCTTGCGCAACGTCTGTGTCGCCATCGGCAACAGCGGCCGGGCCGAGCTGGCCGAGAAGCTTCTTCCCTTGCTGGAGGACGCCGAGCCGCTGGTGCGAGGGCACGCGGTGTGGGCTTACGGGCGCTTATTGGGGGAAGCGGCACTGGCTCGATTGCGTGAGCTGAAAGAGAAAGAAGAGGATGGTTTCGTGCGGGAAGAGATTGCCTACGTCCATTTCTCGAAGTGAATCGCCTTCCGGTCGTAACCGATCTTCCCGAGGCTCTCCAAGAGCGAGTTGACCATCGGCACCAACCCGCAGGCATAGATCTGGATGCCCTCGGGATTGGGAAAGCGCTCTTGGATGATGTTCTGGACGTAGCCGGTTTTGCCGGTCCACCTCTCGGGCCGGCTGATCGTCGGGATGTATTCGAAGTTGGGATGCTTCGCCGCCAGCTCCCGGAACTCGGCATCGAAGAGGATCTCGTTCTCGTAACGGATGCCCAGGACCAAGGTGATTTTGCCCTGGTGGCCGCCGTGAAGCAGGCTGTGGATCTGGGCCCGCAGCGGCGCGACGCCGGTGCCGGTGGCGACGAAGAGCAAGTGCGGCGGTAGCGGCTCCTTGATCCGGAAGACGCCGAGCGGCGCCTCCATCGGCATGACGTAGCCCGGCTTGAGCTCGAAGAAATAGCTCGAAACGTAGCCACCCTCGACCTTCTTGATGCAGAGCTCGATCTTGTTCGGCCAATGGGGCGGGCTGGCGATGGAGTAGGGCTTGCGGACGGTTTTGCCGTCGCGCGGGATCTCGACCATGACGAATTGGCCGGCGACATAGTCGAAGCGGGGCCTTTCAGGGAACTCGAAATGGAAGTTCCGCACCGACGAGGTCAGCTCGTCGATCTTCACCAAATGCCCATTGTAAAACTCTTTAATCTTCGCCATGAGTGGTTTATCCCAAGCCCGGAATGGATTGACAAGGCGGTGGCCGGGGTTTAATCGGCCGAGGCTGCTTGTAAAGAAAAGAGCCCGAAAATGGAAGAATTAATTCGACAGCTGCTAGAGCAAATCGGCGAGGATCCCAAGCGCGAGGGCTTGCTCAAAACCCCCGCCCGGGTCGCCCAATCCCTGGCCTTCCTCACCCAAGGTTACAAGATGGACCCACAGACGGTCATCAACGGCGCCGAGTTCACCGAGAAATACAACGAGATGATCGTGGTGAAGGACATCCAGATTTACTCGCTCTGCGAGCACCATCTGCTGCCGTTCTGGGGAAAGTGTCACGTTGCCTACATTCCCCGCGACAAGATCCTGGGGCTCTCCAAGATCGCCCGCTTGGTCGACATCTTTGCCCGCCGGCTCCAAGTCCAGGAACGGATGACCACTCAAATAGCCGAAATTATTAATAAATCTCTCAATCCTTTGGGGGTGGCGGTGGTCATCGAGGCCGAGCACCTTTGCATGCAGATGCGAGGCGTGCAAAAGCAAGGATCGAAGGCCGTGACCTCGGAGATGCTCGGGGCCTTCCGCAGCAACATCGCGACCCGCTCCGAGTTCATGAATTTTCTGCGCTGACCGAAAGGATCGCCATGGACCCCTCGCTCCGTCCCATTCACGACAAAGTCGCCGCCGGCGAGCGGATCGACGGCGCCGATTGTCTCAAGCTGCTCGAGACCCGCGACTTGCTCGGCTTGGGCCGCATCGCCAACATCGTCCGCGAGCGGAAGAACGGCAACCGGGCCTATTTCAATATCAACCGCCACATCAATTACTCGAACGTCTGCTACGTCGATTGCAAATTTTGCGAGTTCGGCCAGCCCAAGAGCTCACCCAAGGCTTACGAGCTGACGGTGCCGGAAATGCGGCGGCTGGCGTCCGAGGCCGCGGCCCAGGGCGCGACCGAGTTTCACATCGTCGGCGGGCTCCATCCCGAATTGAAATTGGATTACTACGAAGGCCTGCTCCGCGAGTTCAAATCGGTGGCTCCCAAAGTCCATCTCAAGGCCTTCACCGCGGTCGAGATCGATTATTTCGCCAAGATCAGCCGCCTCTCGGTCGAGGAGGTGCTCAAGCGTCTCACCGTGGCCGGCCTGGGCTCGATGCCCGGCGGCGGCGCCGAGGTCCTCACGGAGCGGGTGCGCAAGCTGATCTTCGTCAACAAGATCGGGGCCGAGCGCTGGCTCGAGATTCACCGCATCGCCCATCGGATGGGGATCCGCTCCAACGCGACCCTGCTCTACGGTCACGTCGAAACCAACGAGGACAAGGTCGAGCATTTCCAAAAGCTCCGCAACCTCCAGGACGAGACCGGCGGCTTCCAGACTTTCATCCCCCTGAGCTTCGTGCCCTATGACACCCAGCTCGCCCATTTGCCGCCGCCGACCGGGCTCGCCGACCTGCGGCACATCGCGGTGTCGCGGATCTTCCTCGACAACTTCGCCCACATCAAAGTGTATTGGATCATGACCGGGATCAAGATCGCCCAGCTCGCCCTCAATTTCGGGGCCGACGACATCGACGGCACGGTGATGCAGGAGCGCATCGTCCACATGGCCGGGGCCGAGACGCCGGAGGGCTTGAGCGTGAAGGACTTGGTCGCCCTCATCCGCGAGGCCGGCCGCGAGCCGACCGAGCGCGATACGCTGTACAACGTGGTGAACAGGACGGCGGCATGATTCCCCCTCCTTTGTAAGGAGGGGGCAGGGGGAGGTAGAGCGATGGCGTCATGCGAGAGATTTTGCAAGACGCAGACTTTCTACCCCTCCCCGACCCTCCCCTTACAAAGGGGAGGGAGGTCTAGTTTCACGAACCGCCAATAGTCAATCTCCCGCCCCATCGCCTTCCACTTCTTTTCGAAATAAGTCGGATAAAGCGATTCGATCGCCTCGCGCCGAAATCCGCCAACCTCTTCGAAGGCCGCGACGATCTCTTCGGAGTAGAAGCCGGCGTCGGTGGCGTTGTAGATCGCCCCGCCGGGCTTGAGGAAGTCGCGCAGGTGGGCCAGGAGCTCGGGCTTGAGCAGGCGATGCTTGCTGTGGCGGCGCTTGGGCCAGGGATCGGGGAAAAGGATATAGATCCGATCGAAGGTAGGGGCGGGGCTTGCCCCCGCCCGCTTCCCAAAAAGACGCGTCAGGCACTCGCGGGCGTCGCCGAGCACCATGAAAACGTTGGCAAGCTTCAGGCCCGCCGCCTTCTTGGCGATCTTCTCGAAGCGGCCGCGGCGGATCTCGACCGCGACGAAGGTGGTCCGGGGCTCGGCCTGGGCCGAATGCAGCAGAAATTCACCCTTGCCCGGACCGATCTCCAGCACCAACGGGCCTTCGGTTTCAAGCGGCGGCTCGCGGGGCAGGAAACGAAGCTCCTTGGGCGGCGGGACGTAAACCTTCGTGGACATGGCCCGAAGCCTTAATTAAGATGGCCGGCGGATGCAAGAATCCAAGTCCAACCTCATCGAAGCCTTCCTCGACGTGCTGCGGGTCGAGCGCAATCTGGCGCGGAACACGGTCGAGAGCTACCGCCGCGACCTCCTGCACTTCGCCGCCTTTCTCGACCGCAAGCCGGGCAAGACCCTGGCCAAGCTGGGGGAGAGCGAGATCCGCGAATTCCTCTCCTTCGAGTTCGACCGCGGCCAGAAGGGGCGCTCGACCGCGCGGAGGTTGACGACATTGCGGATGTTCTTCCGCCACGGCTTGAAGGAAAAATGGTGGGAGGTCGATCCGACCTTGAACGTCGAGCTGCCCAAGCTCGGCCGAGCCCTGCCTCAGGTCTTGAACGCCCAAGAGATTGATGCTCTGCTGAAGCAGCCCGATCCGACGACGCCGCTGGGCCGCCGCGACCGGGCGATGCTCGAGCTGCTTTACGCCACCGGCCTCCGGGTGTCGGAGCTGGTCGGCTTGCAGCTGCGCGATTTGCATTTCGAGGCCGGCTTCGTGCGGGTTTTGGGCAAGGGATCGAAGGAAAGGCTGGTGCCGGTCGGGCGCTCGGCTTTGGAATGTTTGAAAGAGTATCTCGAGCTGGCCCGGCCCAAGCTCACCGCCAAGCGCCTATCCGACGCCCTGTTCTTGAGCCGCCGCGGCGCCAAGATGACCCGCCAGCAATTTTTCCTCTTGTTGAAGGACTATGCCCGCCAAGCCGGGATCAAGAAGGAGATCAGCCCCCACAAGCTCCGCCATTCCTTCGCCACCCACTTGCTGGGCGGCGGCGCCGACCTCCGCTCGGTTCAGGTCATGCTGGGCCACGCCGATTTGGCGACGACCCAAGTTTACACCCACGTCTCGCCGGATCGGCTCAAGGCCATCCACAAATTTCATCCTCGATCTTAATTCCCCCCTTTGAAAAAGGGGGGCAGGGGGGATTTGAAAGCCGTTGCAAAGCAATTGTTTCGATTTCCAGGCTTTCTCTTCCAGCGACCGCTTTAAATCCCCCTTAATCCCCCTTTTTCAAAGGGGGAATCACGGACTAGGATGGCTTCGAGTCATCAGGTCTTCCAAAACGCCCCCCATGATTTCGGAAGATGTGTCGCGGCTCAAGAAAGTGCCCGAAGGTCCCAAGCGATCGGCGTAACGGCTGGGATCGAGGCCGCTCCAAATGATGGTGGCCAACTGAGGTTGCTGCCGGCGCAAGTCTTTCATGAGGTCGAAACCTTGTCCTTCGTCGGGAAAGCGAGACTCGGTGAGCAAAGCTCCCAGCTCGCCGCTCGACCGGGCCAAGGCTTGGGCTTCGGCGAGATTTTGGGCATAGAGGACCTGGCTGAAACCCCGGTTGGTCAATGAAACCCCGATCGTTTCCCGGAAAGCCTGATCCGGGCTGACGATGAGAATGGCCTTGCCGCGGGCCTGGCTCAAGGCCGGAGAAACCACCGCCGGTGGACGGGATGAAATCCGATCGGCTTGAGGGAGATAAACGTCGAAGGTCGTGCCGTTCGGCGAGGTTTCGACGGTGAGAAATCCGCCGGCATCCTGGACGAGCTTTTGAGTCAGGGCCAGACCCAGCCCGCCATGACCCGACTTGCCGTCCTTGGTCTTGGTTGAAAAATAAGGTTCGAATATCCGGGACATGTGTTCCGGTGGAATCCCCGGACCGTTGTCCTGGACCCGCACCCGCATGAAATTGCCGCCTCGCCAGTGCAGAATTCCCGGCGAAAAACTCGTCAGCTGCCGGAGGTCTTCGACGCTGAGCACGACCCGGTCGGTTTCGATGCGCAAGGAGCCGTTTCGCCCTTCCATGGCATCGTTGGCGTTGACCACCAAGTTGAGGATCACCCGATGGATGTTCTCGCGGGGTCCCGGAATCAGCCAGGGTTCGGCGCTTAAGCGGACCCGAAGATGCACGTTGGTTCCGACGGTATTGCGGAGCTCGGCGGCATCCAGCAGCGAGTGGAGGTCAAAAGGCGGCCCCTGGGCGGGATCTTGGCTCAATTCGCGAAAGCCTCCGATCATGTTTTTGAGCCGTTCCGCGCTGCTGAGAATGGTTTCAATGCTGTTGTTCCAGATTTGGACCTGTTCAATCGTCGGAACGACGCCCGATTCTTCGCTTTGCCTCATTTGCCTAAGGAGCAGTTTTAAACCCAAGTCGAGAGGAGCGAGGGCATTGTTGGCGTCGTGCGCCAATCCACGGCCGATCAGCTTCAGAGTTTCGGCTCGGGCCGCGGCGATCCGGTGGGTCTCGGCTTGACGAGCCTCGGTGATGTCCCGCACCGTGGCGACCACTTCGTCGGCGCCGCTGGCGGTGATCCGACCTTCTTGGATTCGAAAAGTGCCGTCGGGCATGGGCAGTCGGTATTCCACGTATTGAGTCTGGCCGGTGCTCAACGCAGCCTCGATTCCGTTCCGGGCCAAGTCCAGCAGCTCCGGCGGGACCGGGAGATCCCAGACCTTCATGCCGACGACCTTGTCCATCGGAAGAGGGAAAATTTCCGCCCGCTCGGAGTGGGCATCCAGGAAGGTCCCGTCGTGGCCGATCCGGAAGATCACGTCGGGAACGCCCCGGAGCAGGGCCCGAAAGCGCATTTGCTCGGCTCGGATCGCGGCTTGGGCCGCCCGGCGCTTGCTGACGTCTTGGAGCGTCGCGAAGCCGATGGTCCGGTTGCCCAGCCGATGGGTGGTGCCGCGGACGTCGCAGTAGATCACGGTGCCGTCCTTGCGGACGAATCGAACCTCGTTGAATTTGATTCGGCCGGTATCGAGGATCATCCGCTGCATCCTCGCCATGAGGGCGCTGTCCTCGGGCCGGGTGAAGCGGCTCAAAGGCATGCCGACCGCCTCTTCCGGCTCGTAACCGAATTTTTCCTTCACCCGGGTGTTGGCCATCCGGATTTGGCCGATCAAGCCTTTGCTGCTTTCGCCCCGGACGAATTCGATGATGACCGTGCTGTCGGGCTGAGCATTGATGAAAGCCTGAGCCATTTCGACCGTCAGCTCGCCGGCCGGCCACCAGGAAGGCGGCTTATCCGGCGAGGGGGGCTCCGATGGGGGCCTAGCCGGCGCCGCCGATTCGCCGGCGCCTTCGGCCGGGCCTGTTTCGCCGCTCGGTTTCCCCTCCATCATCACGAATCCCTCGGTTCGGCGAGGCGAGATCCAGCGCAGCGCCGGTGCGCCATTTCCGGCGAGGGCCGGGGCCGTTTGCATGCCGCCCAGCCCGGCGAAGGGATTGCGCGGCTGGGGTGGATTCCAGCTCAAGCGTTCGGCTCTTTGATCAAGCCCCCGCTCCCAAGCCTGCCACCGCGGGCCCATGCCTTGGCGCAGCAGGTGGCCGGCGACGTTGAAGTGGAGGAGGGTGACGAAGCCATCGAGCAGGGCATTGGCGCCCTGGGTCGGCTGGCGGAGGCCCAAGCGCTCTTCGACCGCATGGGCCGCGAGGATGCCGCCGAACATCGCGGTCTGGCCGTAAAGGGCATGCCAGGGCGAAGCCGAATTTCCATGAACCCGGCGGTATAGCCCTCCACCCAAGGCGCCGAAGCCGCGAAGCGAGGCAAGAGTGATCGCACCGGCGGCCCACTCTTGCCCCAGAGCTCGGAGGCTCCAGTCCTGGGACCTTCCAGCCAGGGCCTGGAAGCCGCGGCCGGCCGAAGTGAAAGCGAAGGACTCGGCCAAGAAAGCGCCGCCGCCGGCCAGAGCCCGGGCGCCGAAGCCACGGGTCGCCCAGCTCGCCGATGGGTTGGCGAGCAAGCGGCCGAGCAAGCCGAGGCGAGCCACTCGGAAAGCAGCGCCGCCGACGGCCATCGCGCCCAAGGCGGTGGGGTCGGTGGCTTGGCCGAAGAAATGGCTGGCATGAAACTCCATCCGGTCGCCGAAATCGCCGCCGCCTTCGAACAAGGCCAGCCGGCTTTGGGCGCGGTTTCTCAAGCCGAGATCCTGACTCTGGCTTTGCACCAAGGAGTAGAGTCGCGTCGCCAGCGGCGCCCGCTCGCTGACCTCGAGTCGCCGGGCCAAGTGGAGCAGCCCGGTGTGGAAGAGCTCGGAGTCCGATTCCCGGCAAAGGGCGCTCAGCTCGCGGCGCTCGGTGGGCCGAAGCTCGCGGCTCTCCGGCGTGGATAAAAACTCGGTTAAGACTTCTTGGGATGAACGGGTACCGTGAGGCGTGGAAAAAGCGCTGGACTGTTCGGGTGGGATCCCGATGCGTGATTCGAGCATGCCAAGGGCAGGCCACCGCTCAGTCTTTACACCCTCGAAGAAAAACGGTGAACCTAACGAGATGTTGATTTTGCTTGAAAACCCTGTGTTTCCGGTAACTAACCCGGTCCGGGAAAAATGAAAAGGGGAAAATGTCGCCGTTGCCCGGCCCGGCCTTCTCTGTTATTGGCATAATAATTACGAGGCATTACCAGATATGACCACCGAAAAAATCGTCGTCAGCGGGATGCGACCCACCGGAAAGCTCCATTTGGGCCATTATTTCGGGGTCTTGAAGAATTGGCTGGAGCTTCAGGAGCAGTACCGCTGTTACTTCTTCGTGGCCGACTGGCATGCCCTGACCACCGAATACCAGGACCCCAAGGTTCTGCGGGGCGCCAGCCGCGATATCCTCCTCGATTGGCTGGCGGTGGGCCTCGATCCCCAGCGCTGTACATTGTTTCTCCAATCGCGAGTGCCGGAGCACGCCGAGCTCCATCTCCTCCTCTCGATGCTGACGCCGATCAGCTGGCTGGAGCGGGTTCCCAGCTACAAGGAGCTGAAAAACGAGCTGAAGGACCGCGACCTCTCGACTTACGGTTTTCTGGGCTATCCCCTCTTGCAAACCGCCGACGTGGCGATCTACAAGGCCAATTATGTTCCGGTCGGCCAGGATCAGGTCGCCCATCTCGAGCTTTCCCGCGAGATCCTCCGCCGCTTCAATCACCTTTACGGCGAAACCTTCGTCGAGCCCCAGCCGCTCTTGACGCCTTCGCCGAAAGTTCCGGGCCTGGATGGAAGGAAGATGTCGAAGAGCTACGGAAATTCGATTTACCTGAGCGACGACGAAGCCGCCTTGCGCAAAAAAATGGGCGACGCGGTGACCGATCCGGCGCGGGTGCGGCGCAGCGACCCCGGCAATCCCGACGTCTGCACGGTCTTCGACTACCACAAGCTCTTCTCGCCGCCGGAGACGATCGCGAGGGTCAATGTTCAATGCCGGGCCGCCGAGATCGGCTGCGTCGAGGACAAGAAGCTGGCCACCGAAAACTTGATCGCCTTCCTCAAGCCGATCCAAGAGCGGCGCAAGGAATTCGAAGCCAAGCCGGCCTGGGTCGACGAGATCCTGGCCGCCGGCGCCGAGCGGGCCCGCAAAGCGGCCCAGGTTCAGCTGCAAAAGGTCTACGAGGTGATGGGACTATGACCATGGAAAGCCAAACGGCCTATAAAGTCGACTTGGAAGTCTTCGAGGGACCGCTCGATCTGCTGCTCCATCTCATCAAGAAGAACGACCTCGACATCGTCAACATCCCGATCACCTTGGTCCTCGAGCAATACATGGAATATCTCAATTTGCTCGAGGAGCTGAACATCGACCTGGCCGGCGATTTTTTGCTGATGGCCAGCGAGCTGGCCCACATCAAATCCAAGCTGCTCTTGCCCGACCACCAGGAAGGCGAGGAGGACGAAGAGGGTGGGGACCCAAGGGCCGAGCTGATCCGGCGCCTGCTCGAGTACCAGCGCTATAAAGAGGCGGCCACCCAGCTCATCGAGCGGCCGATGCTCGGCCGCGACGTTTTCACCCACAGCGTCCCGATCGACCCGATCGAGGAGGAAGAAGCTCCGGTCGAAGTCGACCTCTTCCAGCTCATCAGCTGCTTCTACGAGATGCTGAAGAAGGCCCCGGCCAAGACGATCCACGAGGTCCGGGTCGAGCGAGTCTCGGTGACCGAACGGATCTACGAGCTGATGGACCGGCTGCGCGGCCGCGAGATGGTCGAGTTTCGCGCCCTCTTCGAGGGCGAAGCCACCCGCGACCGCTTGATCGTGACCTTCCTGGCCATCCTCGAGATGGTCCGGCTCAAGGTCCTTCAGGTCACCCAAAACCAAACTTACGGCGAAATTTACATGGTCCCGGTTTTCGAGGGCGCCGACTTGCAGAACATCGAAGCCAACGTGACCATCCAATAGGTGAAATATGGAAAGCATCCGTCTCAAATCCTTCCTTGAAAGCTTGATCTTCGTCTCGGAGCACCCCTTGAAGGTCCCGGAAATGCTGGTGGCGGTGCAAAATTACGAGGAGCTTTTGGCCCGGCCGGCGGTCGAGGCCGGCGAAGGCGAGGCGGGCGCCACCGAGCCGCCGGCCGACCCCGCCAGCCAATTGGAAGCGGTCGCCGAGCGGGAGGCCGAAAAAATCGGCCGCAGCGAGATCATTCAGGCCTTGGAAGACCTGGCCGCCGAGTACCGGACCCAAGATCAGCGTGGGATCGTGCTCACCGAGGTGGCCAATGGCTGGCAGTTCCGGACCAAGCCGGAGAACGCCGCCATCCTCCAGCAATTCTACCAGCCCAAGCCGACCAAGATCTCCAAGCCCTCGCTCGAAACCTTGGCCATCGTGGCCTACAAGCAGCCGATCACCCGGGTCGAGATCGATTTGATTCGGGGCGTCGATTCGGGCGGTGTGCTCAAGACCCTGCTCGAGAAAAACCTGGTTCGCATCGTCGGCAAGAAGGACGAGCCCGGCAAGCCGATGCTCTACGGCACCACCCAGGACTTCCTGGAGCTCTTCCAGCTCAAGAGCCTCCAGGAGCTTCCGACCTTGAAGGAATTCCGGGAGCTGGAAGAAGAGTTCCAACGCAAGAGCGGCGAGGGGACGGTGGTCGAGAACGAGGCCGAGCTCGAGCCCGAGGATTCGCTGCTCGAGGGCGAGGCGGTTCAGCAGATGATCGCCGCTTTGGATGAAGAGGATGAGGAAGCCATCCTCGACCTCGAGTCCTCGCTAAAAGGGCTTCGCGACGTCGAGAAAGAGATTTTCGCGGAAGAGAAGAGCGAGGAGGAGAAACCCCCTCCTTTGTAAGGAGGGGGCAGGGGGAGGTAGAGAGCTGGCTAAAGAAGCAAGCTTTTGCGTTTTGCTATCGCTCTACCCCTCCCTAACCCTCCCCTTACAAAGGGGAGGGAATTCGCATGCTCGAGCGCCTGCAAAAAATCCTCTCCCGCGCCGGCATCGCCAGTCGCCGCCATGCCGAAGCCGCGATCCTTTCGGGCCGGGTCAAAGTCAACGGCAAGATCGTCCGCGAGCTCGGCGTCAAGGCCGACCCGGCCGCCGATTCGATCGAGGTCGACGGCAAAGCGCTGCGTCAGCCCGAATCCAAGCACCGGTACTTCGCCTACTACAAGCCGCGCGGAGTCGTGGTCAGCAAGAGCGATCCTCAGGGCCGCAAGACCGTCTTCGACCTGCTCCGGCTGCCACCGGAGGTCAACGCGGTCGGCCGGCTCGACAAGGAGTCGGAAGGGCTCCTGCTGCTCACTGACGACGGCGAATTTCTCCAACGCTACACCCACCCCTCCTTCGAAATCCGCAAAGTCTACCAAGTTCAGGTTTCGCGTCCCTTGGAACCGGAAGAGCGCCGGCGCTTGCTGGGCGGCATCGAGCTGGAAGAAAAGCGGGTCAAGGCCCTGCAGCTGAAACGAATCCCTTCGAAGGGGGGCCTCTGGATCGAAATCACGCTGGGCGAGGGGGTCAAGCGCGAGATTCGCCGGATGCTCGAGGCGGTCGGCATCCGAGTGCTTCGTCTCATCCGGGTTCGCCATGGCGAGATCGTCTTGGGCAGCCTTCAGCCCGGTCAAATGGTCGAAATCCAGCCAGTTAAGCCGCCCCGATAAAAATTGTGACTCTGCGGTAAAATAAGCGTCGAGGCGTCGTGATCTCTCTCAACCCCATGAGGAGGAAATGCAATGAAATCATTGAGCTTATCATTAAAAACCCTTGGATTTGCCTCGTTTTTTGCCCTTGGCGCCTGCG
The DNA here is from genome assembly GCA_035281585.1 of bacterium. Lineage (NCBI taxonomy): Bacteria > bacterium. The sequence goes on along the minus strand of DATEDP010000167.1, from coordinate 45,724 downwards.
GTGGTTCGGGCAATGGCACCATGTCGGTCGGACTGACCGACGGTCCGACCGAAGATTATTCCGCAGTTTACGTCACGATCACCGAGATTCAAGTCAACCAGCAGGGTGGCGATGTCGAAGGAGGGTGGGTGACCGTCGCCGAGCCCAACCGGACCTTCAATTTATTGGATCTCACCGATGGGGTCGTCGAAGGTTTGGGCGAAGGTCCGCTCGAGGCTGGGAGCTATAACCAAGTTCGCCTGATCATCGGCACCGTGCCCGATGACGGTCCCAATATCCTTTGTCACAGCCATCCCTTCGCCAATTACGTCGTCGACGCCGACGACCAAGAAATTCACGAGCTGACCGTGCCGAGCGGCGAGCAAACCGGCATCAAGATCATTTGCGCCGGCAAATGCGAGGTGGCCGAGAATCAGACCACCGAGCTGATCCTCGACTTCGACGCGGCGGCCTCGGTGGTGGTGGCCGGCAATAGCGGCATTTACAATCTCAAGCCGACGATCAAGCTGCTCGAGACCCAGGATTTCACTTTGATCACCGGCCGGGTCCTCGCCGCCGACGGCGCGGCCATCGCCAACGCCGAAGTGAGTGCCCAAGTCTTCAATCCGGCAGCGGCCGATCCGGTGGATCGGGTCCTCATCCAGGCCTCGACCCTGACCGATCTCAACGGCGACTATCAGCTCTTCGTTCGCCCCGGCGATTATAACCTGGTGGCCACCGCCACCGGCTTCGAGACCGCCGCGGTCAATTTTGCGGCGGTGGCGGCCGCCAACCCGGTCCAGGATTTCACTCTGGCCGTCGTCGAAACCGGAACGCTCGGTGGAACCTTGGCCATCACCGGAGCCGACGCCGACACCTTCGCTTTCTTGAGCCTGGAGCAGGAGCTGAGCTTGGGCGGCTTGCCCGAGTCGGTGGAGGTCGAGTCGCTCGACATCCTGAACGGCAGCTCCTATTCGGCCGAATTGGCCGCCGGCAGCTACGACGCCGTTGCCGCCACCTGCGGTTTCCCGACCCAGGAGGCCGCGGTCGAGATCTCGGCCGGCGCCGAAACGGTGCTGAACCTGAGCTTCTAAGCTTTTTTGTCCGCAAGGGGATCCGGCCGCCTTCGGGCGGCTGGGTCCTTTTTTTATTGCCGAGGCGCAACTTCGCCGGCTAAGGAACGATATCCACGAGGGCTCTAAGTCATCCATCTTGCGTAGGTTTTGAGATTCTATGACCTTGGGGCACCCTCGTTTGACGAGCGAAATCCACTCGCCGGCCGCTGTACAGCCGGTCTTTCCTTCATCTTTTGATTCCCGAATGCTCGTCCATGAGCTTTTGGAAAGCCTTGGCCCCGATCCCGAAGCCCGGCTCGGCCGCAGCGTCTTCCGGGAGCTGCAAGCCCTCGCCGGTGAAGGAGATGCCGAGCTGTTTTGGCAAGAGGCGCTGCGCCTGGCCGATCGCTTGGAGCGGGGCGATCGACTCGACTCCGCCGCCGCTTTGTATGGAACGGTCGCCCAATCGGCGGCGGCAAGCTTTCCCGGCTTGAGCGCCCGCGCCGGACGAAGCTTGCAGGCGATGGCCGGCGAAGGGGAGGGCGGTGCGCGCTTTGAATTCTTGCTGCACCGCTTGAGCCGCGAAGCCAGCGATCCTTGGATGATCGCCGGCTTCGGCGTGGGCTCGCTGGCTTTCCGCGCCGCCAAGCTCGGCGCGCTTTCCCGGCTTTGGAGCCCGGGCCAGGGATTTTTTCTGGGCCGCCGCGGCGCCGGCCTCTTGGCCTCGGCGGCGGGCTTGAGCGTTGAAACCCCGGTCTTCCTATTTTCCACCAAACTAGGTCACCAGCTCGGCGGAGCGCCCCAAGATTGGCGCGGCGAAACCTTGGGCCATGAGCTCGCCGGCGTCGGCCTCACTTTGTTTTGTCTGAAGGGCGCCGGAGCTTTGAGCCGCGAGGCCGTTCAAGCCCTGCAGGGCAGTCCCTTGGCCCGGGCCTCCGTCTTGGGTCGTCTGGCTCAGGCCGCGGCGCCGCAAGTCGGTTTGCTGGGCGGCATCGCCGGGGCCCGGCGCGGCGAGGAGGCTTTGGGCCTGCGGCCCCATTCGAACGAGGCGACTTTGCTGGCCGACACTTTTTCCACTTATCTCCAATTCCTGGTGGGTGCCCGCTTGGCCGACCGGGTCCTGGGCGCCGGATTTCAAAGTTTGCAACGACGGATGGATTGGCGGGCGGAAAATCTCGCAGGAGCCAGCAGCCGAATTCCGGCCTTGGCCTTCGCGGCCGCGACTTCGGCCGGTGGAAAGTTGGGCGCCGGCGCCTCTATTCAAGAGCTGGCCCAGTCCCCCTTGCTAAGCAGTGCCTTCGACGACGGGAACGGCGACAAGAGCAACCCCGCGCTTGAAGTTCCCCGCCAATTCGGCTTCGGCAGGGACACGGTGAGTAATAGGTGGTTTCCCCTGGAAACATCCCAGCCCTCCAACGCGGTTCCCATGTTCACCTCCTCGGTCGAGGCGATTCCGCGAATGCTGACTTCGGCCTACCGTCACCGTCAAGGTTGGCACTATCCCAGGACCATCGTGCTCGAGCCCGGCTTGGAAGCCATGCAAAAGATTTCGCCCAGCGCCTTGGTGACCCCCGCCTATTTAAACGCCTTGACCAAAGATCTTGGCGAAAAGTTTCCCGACCGAACTCCGTTTCGAATCCTGCAAGTGGCCCAGCGAAAAACCTTCACCGGCAGGGTCGAAGAACGGCGGCTGCTCTGGACCGAAGAGAACGATCCGATCTGGAGGCTCAATCGCTATTCGGGAACTCACGAATTCGAAGCCGAAACCCCGCTCGATCTCTATCTCTACATCGAAAGTCAAACTCGACAACCGCGGCCTTCCCCCGACATCGAATACCAGGTTCGTTTTCAGGGCCAGAGCCCGAAAGGCTATGAGCTGTCCTATCCCAAATTCATCGAGCGGACTTTGAGGTTTTATCGGATCGCCGGAAAGTCCTTCAACGTCGAGCTGGGAGACGGGGTGCCGCCCTATCGTTACCGCGCTCCCGAGGGCGACTGGACCCTCGAAGATGCCGGCAGGATCTTATCTCCTTTGCCGTCGGCCGCCGCCAGCGAGCCGGGTCTCGAGGTGACCTTGAAAGCCGAGGAGCGTCCGATCTTTCCGAGAGCTTTGACCCCGACCGAAGCGAAAAAACCGGGCTTGGTCCAGCCTTTCGCGGTGGTCACCTCGCTCCAAGGCATGAAGGACGTGGCGAGCCGTTTGTCCGATCGCTCCACCCCCCGGCGCATCGAGCTGTGGTTCGAAGGGTCGGCCTCCGGCATCCCGACGAACGTCGAAAGTTGGCAGCATATCTTCCGAGACTTGCGTGCCGGGTGCATCTTGGTCGTTCACGACAATCGGACTCAGAAGACCCACACCTTTCAGCGTCTCAACGACCAGGTCCAGGGCCGGAGCTCCGGTTGGAACCGGCCGCTGGCTTGGGAGCCGGGGATCGCGCTTTCCAGCAGCGACGTCATGGATTTGCTTCAGCAGCTCCAATACACTCGCCAGGTCAAATTGGAGGACGGTCAAACCTTGTCGGTTTCCATCCTCCGCGATTGGGAACCCAACCACGGAAAAATGTTGGTCAATGTTTTGAATCAATGGGGTGACCTGGCATTCGGAAAAATCGAAATTCGGCCCCGTCGCCATCCCGAGACTTCGCTCAATCTTTACCGGAACCACGCCGGAAAATTCGAATTGTCCTCGGACTGAGCATTTTTTATGGTGGTCAGCGCAACTTCAGGCGGAAAAAGACGATATGTACTGATAGGTCCTTCTGTTTTTTTTAGTATTTTCGGGTAGTTGGGCGATACACCTATGGGGCACCCTGATATCACGACCGAAATCCGTCCATCCGGCAGCCCCTTGCCGGCTCCCGAGTCCCATTCCTTCGAGCCTCGGCATTTTGTCTCCCAATTTTATGATCTGCTTGGCGACCATTACCAAAGCCGATTGGGGCCGGCCGTTTTCGCCGAGCTGGAGGCCCTTTCCAAGGAAAAGGATCCCGATCTGTTTTGGGCGGGAGCGATTCATTTGGCCGGCCGCCTGGAGCGGGACAACCGCATTGAAGAGTCCTTGGCGCTTCTCGAGAGCATCTCCGCCGAACTTGGGGGCGGTTTCCTGGAGCTGGAAAGAGCCGTCGACCGAAGCGCCAAGGTCTTGCAGGGCCAAGGGCAATTCGGCGACCGTTTCGAGTTCATGCTCCGCCGCGTCAGCCACGAGCTCGACGATCCGTGGGCCATCGCCGCTTTCGGCGCCGGCTCCTTGGCTTTTCGGGCCACCAAGATGGCGACCATGGCTCGTCTCTGGAGCGGCTCGGCTCGGGCCTATTTGCCGGGTCGGGCAGCGGCCAACTTCATCGCCGCCGGTTCCGGTCTCGGAGCCGAGGCCCCGGTTTTTCTTCTCACCTCCAAGCTAGGCCGTCAAATCGGAGGCAAGCCCCAGGATTGGAGCGCCCGCACCGTCGGCCAGGAGCTGGCCGGAGTCGGCTTAACCTTGGCCATACTGAAAGGCACCGGGGCGCTCGGCCAGGAAGCGGCGTTCCGATTGGGCGGCGGAGTAGCGTTGAAGGGGGCGGTGCCTCAAGTCGCGATGCTCAGCGGAATTTTGTTGGCCCAGCGGGCCGAAGAGCGCCTCGGCTTGAAGCCGGCATCGAGCTCCGCCACCTTCCTGGCCGACGGATTGGCGACCTATCTGCATTTCGTGGCCGCCGGGCGGCTGGCCGACGGAGTTCTCGGGGCGCGCTTCCATTCGTTGCAGCGCCGCTTCGATTGGCAGACGACGACCATGCCCCCAAGCGTCCGATGGTTCCCCGCTTCGCCGGCCATGGCGACGGCGATTGGACCCGCGGTCCGTCCGGTCGAAGTCAGCGTGATCTACGAACTGGGCCGACCTCTTTATATGGAGAGCATGGGCGATGGCGGTTCCGGTTCCCGGAAGGGCCCCCGAGCCCCCGGCGGGCCGAAATCGAAGGAGGAAGAGGGCGCGGCTGAGCAACAAGTGGTGGATCTTTCCGCTTTTCGGGTGCTAAGATCTCGTCCGATGGACAATGACAAAGAAGCTAGGTTTAAGGCCGAAGTCGAGAACGTGATGCTGGGCTCGGCTTCCAACATTCGGCGTCAGACCTTGGAACAGGAAGTGATTGCCAAGCTTCCGGCTCCCCGCAGGGAAGAGCTGAGGAAAAACCTGCAAGGGCTCCATCCCGAATTGGTTGATCTCTTCGGCAGCGCCGCCCGCGACCTGCCCTTGCAGGCCATGGCTGAGGCTTTCGTCGAGATGAAACTGATGCGGTCATCGCCCGGCGAAATGAGACCGCTTCCACCTTCCGGGGAAGTCACCCCCTATTCTCGGGAAGTTCTGGCCGAAGAGCTTCGGCTCGACCATCGGCGGCTTTTCGATGCTCCGCTGCCGGGCGCTCCCGAAGCCTTGAATGCGGCCATGGGTCGTTTGAGCGAAGCCTCGATCCAACTTTTAGGGCATTATACCCAAGGCCCCGGCACCCGGCTGCTGATGGGACAACGTTTGAGCCTCCCCGGCCTTCCGGCCGAGTCCAAGATCCTCGAAGCCTACCAAAAGTGGTTGGATCGTCCCCCCGAATCCAAATAACTTGTTTTATTTGCCGGTCGCGGCCAGCGAGGGCGCGAAGATATTGGTGTTGGCGTCGTACGCCGAATATCGGCTGCTGCCGTCGGCTCGCAGGGTCAAGGTGACCGGAGTTCCGCCGACTTCATATTGAACCTTGATGGCGACGCCGGGGCAGTTGTCCTTCAGGAATTGCCTCATGGCGGCTTCGAAGTAGGTCGGAGGCTCGCCACCCATGCGGAGGTTCAAAACCAGGTAGTCGCCGGCGCCTTTGCCCTTATAGGTTCCCAATTGATACAAGCCCTTGCCGATCAAGCTCCCGAGAGTGGAGTCATCCGACTTCTTCCCGGTGTAGCCGGCTTCGAGCTCGGCGGTGAAGTCCTTGGCGTTGACGCCGCTGCGGGTGATGGTCTCTCGCCCGGCTCGCTTGATCTCCACGAAATACTTGGCCGTCATGGCGCCCTCGGTCACGGTGACCGCGATATCGGGGGTCGTCCCTTCGAGCAGCTTGCTGGTGGGGATGGCCTCGATCGTCACCTGGCGGCCTTGGGCGGTTAGCACACCCGCCTGGGTGACCAAGTCATTGAAGGCTGCAACTTCGGCCTTGGCTCCGGTGTCGGTGCTCGCCTTGAAGAAGGAGCCGAAATAGCTGCCCTCGATTTTCAAAAGACCGGTCGAGTTGTTGGCGAAATCCACCACGTCCCTGATTCCGGTATGCGGATTTTCCGAGGTGGCCAAGTGGTTGGCCAGGTCGTGGGCATTGTTCTCGTAGGCCGAGGAAGAGGAGGGCTCGCGGTTGAGGATTTCGAACAACTTGCCGGCGAGCGCGGGGTTTCGAGAATCCTTCGCCAGATAGGCCTTCAAACCGTCCACCGCTTGGTTCCAGCCGCCGGTCTTGGCGGGATCGAGGCTCAATCCCTCGGCGAAGGGGGCGAGCTCGTCGGCCAGCCGGTCGCGGCCCTTCTCTTTGGCTTTGGCTTGCTTGGTGACGGCCAGCTCGGTGCCGCGCTTGATCCAGCTGTCGACTTGCTCGGGCGTGATCGTCGGTTCGGTCTTGCCCTTCGGGATGCTGGCGTCGGAGATGTCGTGGGAAGCGGCCCAACGCAGGGCTTCGCCGGCGAATTGGAAGCGTTGGCCTTCGGTGCCCAACAGCTTCCGGGTTTCGGCCAGCCGATCCTTCCATCCGGCGGTTTTGGCGTGGGCGGCCAAGCCGTTCATGAAGATCTCGCTCTGAGCGGTGAGAGATTCGCTGCTGGGCTTGACGATGTTCTCCCACAAGAACTTGCCGCTGGGATCGACCGCCCGAATGTTGAGGCCTTGGGATCCCTTCATGAGCTCGATCGATTCGACGAACCAATTGGCGGCGGTGGTATCGTGCTGGAATATGATGTTCTTGATCCCTTGGTCTTTGAGGGCCTTTAGCTCCGTGGGATTGGGGGCTTTGTCGAGCTTCAGGGTGATGCGCTCGGGCGCCAGGGCGGCCAGCTTGGCTTCGGAGGTGAAAACCTTCGAGTCCTTGGCGGTGGCGCCGTTTTGGATTTCGATCTTGCCGTCGGGCGTGGTGATTTCGATCTTCTCGCCGTGATGGACCGCCAGGTCGACCAAGGCGTTCACCTCTTCGGCATTGGTCGGCTTGTCGCTGCGGACTTTCAGGCCATCGGCGGTCGACTCGAAGGTCATCTTGCGTCCGTCGTGGACCGACACCTCGATCTCGACCTTGAGGTCGCGGGCTCGCGTGGTCAAGTAGGCGATATCCTCCTTGGAAAGAGGAGTCGTGGTCGTGATTTCGATCCGTTTCACGCCCTCGGGCGTGGCGAGGAAGATTTGGCCGTCCTTGCCCGGGACCTCGAAAAGGTCGCGAACGCCCTTGGGGCTGGCTTCCCACATCAGCAGGTGTCCGTCGGAGGCGGCATCGGGATGGATCTGGTCCATCCGGGTCTTGCCGGCGACTTCGATCGGAGGCTTTCCAGGTTGGTGGATCTCGATCCGGGCCGCGGCGTCGAAGTCTTTGATCCTCTGGGTGAGGACATCGGTATTTTCGAGCGGACGCTCGCAATTGATGACGATGATCTTGGCGGGGTTGTCGAAGTGCTTGGCCAGGGCCAGCAAGACCGCGTCGATATTTTCGCCGGGTTTGAGAATATGGCCGACGACCTCATGGTACTGGTTGTCGTTGGCGGCCTTTTCGGCCGGCGGGTTGGCCGGCTCGGCCGGGGCGGTTTTGGTGCTCTTGGTCGTCTTGCTGGTCCCGCGGCCTCGGCCGGCCATGTAGACCGCCGGCGGGCCTTTCGCCGGCTCGGCTTGGGCGCGGCCGCCCGGAAGGGGGGCGCCGTTGGCGGTGGCCAATCCGCCGCTGCCGCCGCCGTCGTTGGGAAACAGAAAGTTGGCGGCCCTGTCGAGGAGGTCATTGATCACCTCGCTGGCTTTGGGCGGCGGCTTGGCCTTGCCGGCCGGGATTCCGGCGGCTTCGTGCGGCGAGGGCTCGCCCCGGGCCACGGCGACTAGGTCACCGGCCTTGTTGTATTCGAGGGGCAGGCCGAATTCGGCGAAATAGGCGTTGGCCTCGCCGAGCTTCTTTTGCTCGACCAGCTTGGCGAGCTTGCCGCCGCTGAAGCCGGGCTTGTTCAGCGCCGAGTCGACGAGAAGGCCGACCACGAGCTGGCGAGCCGGCGAATCGACGAGCTCGCCCTTGGGGCCGCGGCTGGCGCGGAAGCCGAGGGCGTCGGCATGGGACTTGGCCAGGGCGATCGCTTCCTTGACCGCGATCTCGGTGTGCTGCTTGTTGCTCAAGGTGCTGAGCTTGCCGCCGAAGGCCCGGTCGGCGATCTTGTGGGCGACCGCGAATTGGACGTAGCCGAAGACGTCGTGGACCAAGCCTTCTTTCCAGCCGCCGAGCGGCTTGGGGGTGAGACCGATGGCCTGGTTGACGTGGCTGGTGGCGATCATGCCGCTCATGCCCATGCCGTGGCCGATGCCCCAGCTCAAGACCTTGCCGCCGGCGGTCAGCTTGGTTCCGCCCTCGGTGACCAGGCCCAGGCTCTTGGCGGCGCGCGGCGCCAGGCTTTCGCCCAAGGCGCCGAAGCCCTTGAGGCCGCCGATCATGATCAGGGTGGCGCCGTAGCTCTTCAACATGTGGTCGGCGGTGAAAACCTTGCTCGGATCCTTGACCATCGCCTCTTTGCCGAGGTTGGCCGCCCACAGCGCCGTCGCTTCCACGCCGACGCCGGCCGCGCCGGCCAGGACGACCGCCTTGTAGCCGGTGACGCCGGCCTTCTCGAGGCGGGAGAGCGCCGCCAGCTTGGCCATGTTGCCGAGGCCGGCCGAGCCGACCATGAGCAAGACGTCGACCGCCAGCGATTCGGGGCTCATCGAGGTGACGAACTTGAAGACCGAGCGGCCGAAGCTGCCGTTGCCCTCGAGCGCGTCCATGCTCGAGCGGGCGGCATCCTTGACCCCGTCTTCGGTGTCCAAGGCGTTGACGAGGGTGTAGAGGGCGTAAGGGCTTTCGATGGCGCCGGAGTTCTGGCGCTCGAGATCCCAGGCCTTGCGGTACAAGTCGGCGGCCTCGCCTTTGTCCGGCGGCAGCTTGTCGACCAAGTGGACCATCGCGCCGAGCGGGTAACCGGTGATGACCTTGTCTTCGTAATTGATGTAGTAGCGGGCGTCGCCCTTCATCGATTCGGGGCCGTCGGCCTCGATGAGCTTCATCGCCTCGAGGATGGTGTCGGCCTTGCCCGATTCGATTTTGGCGCGAAGCTCGGCGACGAAGGCGACCTGGCCTTCCCAGCGGGCCTTGGTGTCGTCGCGGAAATCCTTGCCGTCGCTGCGGAAGGCGCCCTCGATCAGGCCGATGCCGCTGCCGAGGATGCCGTTCTGGTTGTCCGCCTGAATGCGGGAGCCTTCCTTGTTGTAGACCGCCCAGGCATCGAGGGCCGCGAGGTTGACCATCCGCAGCTTGTTTTTCTCGAGAGTGCCGAGGATCTTCTCGATCTCGGGAACGGTGGCTCGGTAGGGCTCGAAGGTCTTGACGGCTTCATCGACCTTGCCCTGGGCCAAGAGGCTGTAGCCTTCGTAGAGCCCGGCCCGCTTCTTGATCTCGGGATCGGGATCGGCCTTGGCGAATTTGGCCAGGAGATCGAAAGTCTGGCTGGCCAAGCCGTTCATTTCCTTGCGGACCAATTCGACGTTGGCCACGCTGCCCTGCTTGGTTTCGGCCAGGGCCAGGTACTGCTTGGCCATCAGCTCCATCATCTCGACCGTGCCCTGACGGCTCTCGAGCGAGGCGTCGCCGCCCTCGTGGAGCAGCTCGAGCTGCTTGGCGAGCTGAGTCAGCTTGTCTTTCTCGCCCTGGGCGAAGCGGGCCATCAAGAGCGCCTTGTCGGAGGCCAGCTCGGCGTTGACCGCGGTGATCTCATCGGCATGGAGCTTGGGATCAAGCGCGGTCAGGTACTGGGTGTTGGCGTCGGCCCGGTAGCGCAGCGCCATAACGTCCTGCGGTTGGTGCTTGAGGATCTCGGTGTAGGCGTCGCGCGAGGCCTTGAAGTCGCCGGTGGCGTAAAGCGCGTGACCAAGTGAGAATTGGGCGTCGACCAGGCTGGGATCCTCGCGCACCGCGGTTTCGAGCGCGGCGGCGGCCTTGGCCCAATCCTTCTTCGCCAGGTAGGCCTCGCCGGCGAGGTGCCAAGGCAGCGAGCGGTCGGGGCCGTCGAAGGGCTTGGAGCCTTTCAAAAACTTCGCTTCGAATTCGGCGATGTCGGTCTTCGGCTCTTCGAGCTTTTGCAGGAAAAGCAGCTCTTCCACGGCTTGGCTGCTCTTGCCGAGCTGCTTGCGGGCTTCGTCGATCCGGGCGTCGATGTGGGCGAGCATCAGCTTCTGGTCATAGCTGAGCTTGAGGTGGCGGTAAGGCGTCAAGTCGGGGCCCGAGTTCATTCCTGGAACGTTCAAGGCCGGAAAGTCGAAGTCGTTCAGCTTGTCATTGGTCGAGGTGTGGCAGCCGGTGTTGCAAGGCGTCCCCGCGCTGACCAATCGCTCGCGCTGGGTTTCGAGGTTCTCGATGTCCTTGCGTTGCTGGAGGATGTCGGCGTCGCCGTGATCGGCCATCAGTCGGAGGATTTTGGTCGTGAGCTGATCGGTCGGCGTCAGGAGCAGGGCCTTCATCAGGAGAGCTTTGCCGCCTTCGTAGTCGCCGCTCTTGATCTTGTCGCCGGCCACCATTTGCAAGAGCATCGAGCGGTGGTGGCTGTATTGCTGGTGGAAGGCCCAGCCGGTCCCTTCCTTCTCCATATCGGACAGGGCCTTGAGCGCATCGTCGGGCTTGCCATCGACCCAAAGCCGGGTAGCCGCGACCAATTTTTGTCCGGCTTCGTTGTTCGATTTTTTATAAATTCCCTCGAGCTCGTTCAAGATTCCGGTGGCGCCGGCATCGTCGCCGGAGAGCAGGCGGAAAGAAAGGGCCGAATGGTAGAAGCGGGTCTTCTGCTCCGGGTCCATGCACAAGCGGGCCTGGCGCTCGAGCTCCTTGGCTTGGTCGTTCAAGCCCGCGGCATCGGCCGGCGCGCTGGGTTTCACCGTCGGCTTAGGCTCGACCTTGGGCGGCGGAGGCGGAGCGACCGGCGGTAAATTACGCAGCGGAAAATTCAGCGGCGGCGACTTGCCTTCGGTTTTAAGCGAATCGAGGAACCAGGTGTTGCTGTTTTTGAAGGAGGAGCCGGGAACGTTTTTCGGCGAGGGGTGGCAGCGGCCGTTGCAATCGTCGGACTCTTTGGGCGCCGGCGAATTCTTGCCGGGATCCCAGTCGAGGAAGGAGAGATTCTGATTCGGAACTTTTGGAGTCATCGCGCGCCCAAGCCAATTGTACAGGCGCCCGGAGTGATTTGCGCCCGCCTTACCTTCGCTAAGCTATAGAGCAATGCTTATGCCAAAGGCCGCGGGAAAATTTGATTATATCTATTTGAAATAATTAGTGTTTTTATGTACTTCTTCGGTCTTTTCCTCATTTTGGAGCGAGACGCCTCAAATGCCGCCAAAGGAATGGCGCTTCTGGGGGTTCAAGACCTCAAGGGAGTTTTCGCTAGTAGACCCGGCCGCCACGTTTTTGGAACTCGGCCGACTTTTCTTTCAACCCCGCCTCCAAGGCTTCACCGGCGTCGCCGATGCCCTGGCTCGCGGCGTAGTCCCGCACTTCCTGGGTGATCTGCATCGAGCAGAAGTGGGGCCCGCACATCGAGCAGAAGTGGGCGAGCTTGGCCGACTCATGGCCGAGAGTCGCGTCGTGGTAAGAGCGGGCGGTGTCGGGATCGAGCGAGAGATTGAACTGATCCTCCCAACGGAATTCGAAGCGGGCCTTGGAGAGCGCGTCGTCGCGGACCCGGGCGCCGGGATGGCCCTTGGCCAAGTCGGCGGCGTGGGCCGCGATCTTGTAAGCGATGATGCCGGCCTTGACGTCGTCGCGGTCGGGCAGACCGAGATGCTCCTTGGGCGTGACGTAGCAGAGCATGGCGGTGCCGAACCAGCCGATCATCGCGGCGCCGATTGCCGAGGTGATGTGGTCGTAGCCCGGCGCGACGTCGGTGGTCAGCGGTCCCAAGGTGTAGAAGGGCGCCTCGTCGCAGAGCTCGAGCTGTTTGTCCATGTTCTCCCTGATCAAGTGCATCGGGACGTGGCCGGGGCCCTCGATCATCGTTTGGACTTCGTGCTTCCAGGCGATCTTGGTCAGCTCGCCCAAGGTCTCAAGCTCGCCGAATTGGGCGGCGTCGTTGGCGTCGGCGATCGAGCCGGGCCGGAGGCCGTCGCCGAGCGAGAAGCTCACGTCGTACATCTTCATGATCTCGCAGATTTCCTCGAAGTGGCTGTAGAGGAAGTTCTCGCGGTGATGGGCTAAACACCACTTGGCCATGATCGAGCCGCCGCGGGAGACGATGCCGGTCACCCGCTTGGCGGTGAGCGGGACGTAGGCCAGGCGGACGCCGGCGTGGATCGTGAAGTAGTCGACGCCTTGCTCGGCCTGCTCGATCAGGGTGTCGCGGAAAATTTCCCAGCTCAATTCCTCGGCCTTGCCGCCGACTTTCTCCAAGGCTTGGTAGATCGGAACGGTGCCGATCGGCACCGGGCTGTTGCGGATGATCCATTCCCGGGTCTCGTGGATTTTCTTGCCGGTCGACAAGTCCATCGCCGTGTCGGCGCCCCAGCGGATCGACCAGAGCAGCTTTTCCACTTCCTCCTGGATCGAGGAGGTGACGGCCGAGTTGCCGATGTTGGAGTTGATCTTCACCAAGAAGTTCCGCCCGATGGCCATTGGCTCGAGCTCGGGATGCCGGATGTTGGCCGGGATGATGGCCCGGCCCCGGGCGATTTCATCGCGGACGAACTCGGGCTTCAAGCCCTCGCGGATGGCCACGAACTCCATCTCCGGCGTGACGATGCCGCGGCGGGCGTAGTGCATTTGGCTGACGTTGCGCCCCGGCCGCGGTCCGCCGTCGCCGCGTTCCTTGAGCCAGGCATCCCGGAGTCGCGGCAAGCCCTGGCTGAGATCGATCCGGGTCTGGGGATCAAGATAAGGCCCGGTGGTGTCGTAAACCTGGACCGGCGGATTCGGTGCGGCCAGCGCGATCTCGCGCATTGGCACCCGAAGGTCCGGCCGTGAGCCGAGAGTGTAAACCTTGCGCGAGTTGGGGAAGGGCCGGGTGGCCTCTTCGTTCAAGGTTTGGAGCTCTTCGCGAAATTGGGGGGAGGGGGCTAGTGACATATATTGTTTCCTTGCGATGTCATCCTGAGCGAAGCGAAGGATCTGCGACCTACCAAGGTGCTTTGAAAGGACCAATCCCCTTCGGTCATCCTAAGGGGATTTCGAGAGACGAAGGGACTCTTGAGTCCCATAGTTTCTTGGCCAGTCGCAGATCCTTCGCTCGCTCAGGATGACCTGTGCTTAAAAAATCGTTCCTTCGATCGGGCTCGACGCGCTCGCATAGAGCTTCTTCGGAATCCGACCGGCTTCGAAAGAGAGGCGCCCGGCTTCGACGCCGGCTTTCATGGCCTTCGCCATCTTCACCGGATCCTTGGCGCCGGCGATGGCGGTGTTCATCAAGATGGCGGCGCAACCCAGCTCCATCGCCATCGCGGCATCGCTGGCCGCGCCGACACCGGCGTCGACGATCACCGGGACTTTGGCCTGCTCCAGGATGATCCGCAAGTTATGAGGATTGCGAATCCCCAAGCCCGAGCCGATCGGCGCCGCCAAGGGCATCACCGCCGGGCAGCCCAGCTCCTGGAGCCGAAGGCAGGCCACTGGGTCGTCCATGACGTAGGGCAGGACGACGAAGCCTTCCTTCACCAGGACTTCGGCGGCCTTCAGGGTGGCGGCGACGTCGGGGAAAAGGGTTTTCTCGTCGCCGATCACCTCGAGCTTGATCCAGTCGGTCTCCAGGGCTTGGCGGGCGAGGCGGGCGGTCTTGATCGCGTCCTCGGCCGTGAAGCAGGCGGCGGTGTTGGGGAGCAGGGCGATCTTGCTCCGGTCGATGAAGTCGAGCAGCGATTCGCCGCGCGGCGCGTTCAAGTCGAGGCGCCGGATCGCCACCGTCACCATCCCGGTCCCCGAAGCTGCATGGGCGGCCCGCATGATTTCGTGCGAGGGATATTTGCCGGTCCCCAGGATCAGCCGCGAGCCGAAAGCCTTGCCGGCAATTTCAAGTTTTGAATTCATTATCCTCCTCCAACAGCTTGAAATATCTCGATTTCATCGCCTTCTTCCATCCGGGTGTGGGGCAGCTCCGAACGGAGCACCACCTCGAGGTTCTTGGCGACCGCGACCTTTTGGGGGTTGACCTCAAGCTGGCGTAGCAGGTCGGCGAGGCTGGTTTGCTCGGACAGGGAATGGGGCTCGCCGTTGAGTCGAATCTGGATCATCACCGCTTTCCTACGCCGGTACTAACCGGATCAGGTTCGAAGGGTCGACGTGGGCTTTGCACTTCGCAAATTCTTCGAATTTGCTGCGCGGATCGGCAAAAGCCGATCCTTGCTTTTGACCACGTTTCTCAGCCCGAAGGCTCCCCTAGGGTTGAATGGGCTAGGTATAGTGCAGCAGGTCGCTCCTAGCAAGAGGCTCTTACCCCCCTTTGAAAAAGGGGGGAAGGGGGGATTTAGAGCGGCCATTGGTAGCAAGAATTCCGAAGTGATGAATTCGTTGCGTCTTTAAATCCCCCCTGGCCCCCCTTTTTCAAAGGGGGGAATCCATGACTTCCCCGGCTGCAGGATCTGCACCCGGTCCTCGAGTTTCTTCTCCCGGATCAACTCCGCCATTCGCTTCTCGGCCGTGTCGATGCCCTCGCCGAAGAAGTCGAAGACTCCCCAATCGATCGGGACCATCTTCTTGGCCTTAAGATCGCGGAAGGCCTCCAAGGCTTCATCGGGGCTCAGCTTGGAGTGACGGGTCAGCCACCGCGGCTGGGAGCCGCCGATGGGGAGGAGGGCGGCATCGAGCGAGAATTTTTCGCCGGTCTTGCGGAATTGTTCGCCGTAGCCGCTGTCGCCGCAGAAATAAACCGATTCTTGCGGAGATTTCAGCACGAAAGCCGCCGCGGCCCGCCAACGCCAGGGCATCCAGCGACAGCCGTGGTGCTTGACCGGCTGAGCGTGGATCTCGACTCCCCGGTGGAGGTGTTTGCCGCCGGCGGGGATTTCAACCACCGGATTGGGCAGAAATCGAGCCACGAAGCCGCCGAGCCCTTCGGGGACGATAATCGGGACCTCGGTCTTGAAGAACTTGTAGCTGAAGACGTCGAGGTGGTCGTAGTGAGCGTGGCTGACCAGGATGGCCGAAAGCGGGGGCAATTCCATCGGCGAGAGGCCGGCCTTGCGGCGCCGGGGGAAGAAAAAGAGGAGCCGCTCCGAAAAGCAGGGATCGGTCAAAAAGACTTGGTCGCCGATCTCGAGGAGGCAGGTTCCGTGGCCGATGCTGGTGATTTTCATAGAGGTTGCTGGGCTTAGGGTGTTGGGCTATGGGGTTTACATGAATAGCCCAGGCCTTTCAAACCCTTTCCGGCCCACGGTGGCGCGCATCGACCTGAAGGCGCTGCGCGAAAATTTCGCCTTGGCCAAGGAATTGGTCGGTCCCAAGACCCTGCTTCTCGGCGTGGTGAAAGCCGACGCTTATGGCCACGGCGCGGTGCCGGTGGCCCGGACCTTGGAATCGGCGGGCGCGGTGGCCTTGGGCGTCGCCACGCCCGAGGAGGGCATCGAGCTGCGCGAGGCCGGTCTCGTCTCGCCGATCCTCATTTTCGGCGGCCCCTTCGAGGCTTCGGGCGAGGAGCTGCGCCGCCACCGCTTGACGCCGGTGCTCTACGAGATCGAGCAAGTTCGCCGCCTCGAAGCCGGCAGCCAAGGCGAGCTGCCGGTCCACCTCAAGATCGATACCGGGATGACCCGGCTCGGCGTGTTGCCGGCCGAGCTGCCGAAGATGCTGGAAGCCTTGGCGGCCGCACCCCAATTGAAATTGGAAGGCGTGCTGACCCATTTGGCCCAGGCCGATGCGACCTCCCAAGGTCCCACCGCCGAGCAATTCGCCCGCTTCGCCGCCGCGGCGGCGGAGCTCAAGCGGGCGCGACCCGAAGCGAAAATTTACCATGTCGCCTTGAGCGCCGCGATCTTGGAGGGGAAGGGGCCGGAATACGATTGGGCCCGGCCCGGCCTCATGCTCTACGGCGCCAATCCCCATCCGCGGCTGGAAGCCGGCCGGCGCCTGAAACCGGTGATGAGCTTCGAAACCCGGATCGTCAGCTTGAAGACCGTTCCGGCCGGCACCGCGGTCAGCTACGGCGGCACTTGGACCGCGGCCCGGACCAGCCGGATTGCGATCCTGCCGGTGGGCTATGCCGACGGCTATCTCCGGCACCTCAGCAATCGCGGCCAAGTCTTAGTGAACGGCCGGCGGGCGCCGGTGGCCGGCCGGGTCTGCATGGATTTCACGATGATCGACGTGACCGACCTGCCCGAAGCCAAGCTCGGGGATCGGGTCACGCTCTGGGGCCCGGAGCTGCGGGCCGAAGAGGTCGCCGAATGGGCCGGGACGATCTCCTATGAACTGTTCTGCGCGGTCGGGCCCCGGGTGCCCCGCGTCTATGAAGGGTGAGGCTTGATTCAAGCGCTGCGAGACTTCTTCGAGAAGAACCCCGATTTGAACCGGGTACTGGTTCAGTTCGGGCGGCCCTTCACCAAATCGATTCAAGGCCTGGGGCGCTTCGTCTATTTTTCGATCGACGCCGTGCGCTGGACTTTCATCGGGCCCTTCCACGTCCGGGTGCTCATTCGAGAGATGCAGAAGATCGGCGTCAACTCGACCCTGATCATCGCCTTGGTCGGTCTCTTTGCCGGCATGGTCTTCGCCCTCCAGACCGGCTCGGCCTTCCGCCTCTTCAACGCCGAAAGCCTGGTCGGCTCGACCGTCGGCATCGCCCTTTCGCGGGAGCTGGCGCCGGTTTTCACTGCCCTGATGATCGTTGCCCGGGCCGGGAGTGCCATGGCCGCCGAGATCGGGACGATGGGGGTGACCGAGCAGATCGACGCCCTCCGCAGCATGGCGGTTCACCCGGTCAACTATTTGGTGGTGCCGCGAGTGATCGCGACCACCGTGATGGTGCCGCTCTTGGTCGGGGTCTTCAACGCCCTCGGCCTGCTCGGCTCCTACTTGGTCTCGATTTATCTCCTCCAGATCCCCGAGGGTCCTTACTTGTACCGTTACCAATTGCTGGTCGAGCCCGACGATTTCTACCAGGGCCTGATCAAGGGCGTGGTCTTCGGCTTCGTGATCAGCCTGATCGCCTGTTACAAGGGCTACCACACCAAAAACGGCGCCGAAGGAGTGGGGCGGAGCACGACCGAAGCGGTGGTGGCCGGCTCGGTGACGGTTTTGGTCGCCAACTATTTCTTGGCGACTTGGCTGCTACAACTATTTCCCGACTAGGGGCTTTATGGCGAAGGCCGAAAAATCGGCGGTGATCCAGCTTCAGGACCTGCACAAGTCCTTCGGGCCTCAGAAGGTCTTGAACGGGCTCAACCTCGACATTCCGCGCGGCCAAATCACCGTCATCATCGGCCGCTCCGGCGAGGGCAAGAGCGTCCTGCTCAAGACCATGATCGGGCTGGTCCAGCCCGACGAGGGCCAAGTCAAGATCGAGGGTCAGGAATTTTTCGACCTTTCCGGTCCCGGCCAAAACGAGCTCCGCAAGAAATTCGGCATGCTCTTCCAAAACGCGGCGCTCTTCGACTCGATGAACGTGCTGGACAACGTCGCCTTCCCCCTTCGCGAGCACACCGAATTGGACGAGGAGGAAATTCGGGCCAAGGTCGAGGAAAAGCTCTGCCGGGTCGGCCTCAAGGACATCGGCCACAAGATGCCGAGCGAGCTCTCCGGCGGCATGCGCAAGCGGGTCGGATTGGCTCGGGCCCTGATGCTCGACCCCGAGATCATCCTGTACGATGAGCCGACCACCGGTTTGGACCCTATCTTGACGGATTCCATTGACAATTTGATCATGGAAACCCAGAAAGGATTTGGCCTGACGTCGGTGGTGGTCAGCCACGACATCGCCTCCACGATGAAGATGGCGGACAAGGTCGCGATGCTCCACGAGGGCCGGATCTTGGAGGAGGGGCCGCCGAAAGTGTTTCAAGAATCGAAGGATCCCTGGATCCAGAGCTTTCTGCAAGGCAAGGCCGATAAGGACTTTATTGGATGAAGCGCAGGTTTTCGACAGAGGCTAGGGTCGGCGTCTTCGTGATTCTCGCGATCGCGATCCTGGCCTACATCACGATCGACGTCAGCCAGCTCGGCTTCACCCGCGGAACGTACAAGATTTACACCTTCATGGACAATGCCGAGGGCGTGGCCGTCAAGACGCCGGTCCAAGTGGCGGGCATCCCGGTGGGGCGGGTCAGCAACGTCGAGCTGACTCCCGATTCCCGGGCCAAGGTCGAGATCGAGCTCAAGAAGGACGTCAAGCTCGGCGACGACGTCGAAGCCGAAGTCCGAACCCGCGGCGTGCTCGGCGACACTTACATCGAGATTTTCCCGGGCCGGGAGGGCGCCTTGGCCATCCCCGAGGGCGGCACCGTCCAGCGGGTCAAGACGCCGGCCGATTACCAGCAATTGGTTCGCGATCTTTCTTCCCTGACGGTGGATCTCAAGGAAATCACCACCGCCCTGAAGGATTACACCGTCTCCGAAAAGTCCTACACCGCGGAGATCCTCAAGAACATGCAGACCCTGACCGGCCAAATGGCCAAGTTCAGCGTCAACAACAACGCCAACCTCGAAGCGATCGTCGCCAACATGCGGGCCTTGACCGACGACCTGCGCCGGCTGTCGTCCTCTTCCTCGGAGGACATCGACGTCGCGCTGAACCGGATCAACGAGATCACCGGCAAGGTCAACGACGGCCAGGGCAGCATCGGCAAATTGCTCAACGACCCGACCACCGTCGAGAAGACCAACGAGATCTTGGAGAACATCTCCGGCTTGACCGACGGCGTCCGCCGGATCCAGACCGAGCTCATGTACCATATGGAGTACTTGGGCGAGACCGGCGACGTGAAGAACTACGTCGGCCTCAAGTTCCAGACTCGGCCCGACAAATTCTTCCTCTTCGAGGTCGTGCACGATCCCAACCCCTCGCCCTCGGAGAAGACCCAGATCACCACCGTCACCACCTCCGGCGGGATCAGCAGCGTGGTCACCACCGAAACCCAGGATTTCAACAAAATTCGGTTCTCGGCCCAGCTCGGCAAGCAATTCCAGGACTTCATCGTCCGCGGCGGCTTGATCGAGTCGACCGGCGGCTTCGGCATCGATTACAACAAGGGGCCGGTGGGGCTGCAATTCTCGGCCTTCGATTTCAGCGCCGACCGGCCGCATCTCAAGTTCCTGACCCAGCTCAACTTGACCCGCTCGCTCTTCTTCGTGGCCGGCGTCGACGACTTCATCTCGAAGGAGCACGATCCCGACTGGTTTTTCGGCGCCGGCGTGCGCTTCACCGACGAGGACATCAAGAGCTTGCTGGGGACGGCCAGTTTAGCTAGGTGACAGGCCGAAGGCCTGTCATCCCGAGCGTAGCGAGGGATCTCATACCCACCAAGGAGGTATGAGATTCCTCGGCCCTTCGGGTCCTCGGAATGACAGGCTACAGGTAAAGGTTTAATCATGGCAAAAATTCAGCGGGCGCTGCTCAGCGTCTCCGACAAAACCGGCATCGTCGAACTGGCCCGTTATTTGGCCGATCGCGGCGTCGAGATACTTTCCACCGGCGGCACCGAGAAGCTGCTCCGGGAAAGCGGCCTCAAGGTCATCCCGATCGGCGACTACACCGGCTTTCCCGAGATGATGGACGGCCGAGTCAAGACCCTTCATCCCAAGATCCACGGCGGCATCCTCAATATCCGCAAAAACCCCGAGCACCAAAAGGCCATGGCTGGCCAGGGCATCAAGCCCATCGACCTGGTGGTGGTGAACCTCTATCCCTTCGCCCAGACCGTGGCCAAGCCCGGCGTCCGCTTCGAGGAGGCGATTGAGAACATCGACATCGGCGGCCCCAGCATGCTCCGGGCGGCGGCCAAGAACTTCGAGGACGTGACGGTGCTGGTCGACTCAGCCGACTATGGCAAGCTCAAGCTGGAGCTGGAGAACAATGGCATGGAGACGAGCCGCGAGCTGCGCTTCGAGCTGGCGACCAAGGTCTTCAGCGCCTGCGCGGCCTACGACGGGGCGATCAGCAATTTCCTCACCTCGCTCCAGGCACCGGCGGAGCCGATCGAGCGCGAGAAGTTCGGCGGCATGCTCAACCTCCAGTACCGCAAGATCTTCGACCTGCGCTATGGCGAAAACCCCCACCAGCGGGCGGCCTACTACTCCGAGGGCTGGCGCGACGAGCCCTGCGTCGGCAACGCCCGCCAACTGCACGGCAAGGAGCTCTCCTTCAACAACATCATGGATTTGGACGGGGCGCTGGAGACGGTGAAGGAGTTCGAGCTGGCGGCCTGTTGCATCGTCAAGCATTCCAACCCCTGCGGGGTGGCGACCAGCTCGGGCGACGTGGCCGAAGCCTTCCTCAAGGCCAAGGCCTGCGACGAGGTCAGCGCCTTCGGCGGGATCATCGCCTTCAACCGCGGCCTCACCAAGGCCGCGGCCGAGGAGATCGGCAAGACCTTCTTCGAGGCGGTCATCGCCCCCGATTACGAGCCCGAGGCCTTGGAGATTCTCCAGCAGAAGAAAAACCTACGCCTGCTCAAGACCCTGCCGATCCGGCGTTACGAGATCGGCGGCTTCGACTTGCGGAAGGTGGTCGGCGGATTGTTGGTCCAGGACCGCGACACCGCGATGCTGCCGGCGGCTGAAGCCAAAGTCGTCACGAAGCGCCAACCGACCGCGGCCGAGCTGAAGGCCCTCGACTTCGCCTGGAAGGTGGCCAAGCACGTCAAGAGCAATGCCATCGTCTTCTGTCACGAAGACCGGACCGTCGGCATCGGCGCCGGCCAGATGAGCCGGGTCGATTCGGTCAAGATCGCGGCGCTCAAGGCCGCGACGCCGCTCAAGGGCACGGTCGTCGGCTCCGACGCCTTCTTTCCTTTCCGCGACGGCCTCGACGAGGCCGCCCGCCACGGCGTGACCGCGGTGATCCAGCCCGGCGGCTCGGTCCGGGACGAGGAAGTCATCGCCGCCGCCGACGAGCACGGCATGGCGATGCTCTTCACCGACATGCGGCATTTCCGGCATTGATGAATTCCCCCTTTGAAAAAGGGGGATTAAGGGGGATTTCAAGCGGTCGCTGGAAGAAAAAAGCCTGTAAATCGGACCTCATTGCTTGGCCATGGCTTCAAATCCCCCAGCCCCCCTTTTTCAAAGGGGGGTAAGATCGCAAAAAGATTTTTTCAGCTATTCGGTGAGGATCTTGGAGCCGAAAACCGGCTTGTCTTCATTGGCGCTGATCAGGAAGCCGGTGATCATCAGGTGGACGAGGGTGCCCAGCACTTCGTCGTTGTCTTCTTCGGGCATGATTTCCCGGCAATAGCTTTCGAAGACGGCGAGGATTTCCGGGCCCAGGCGATCCTTGAGGATTTCCTGGTACTGGGCGACGTCGATTTCGTTGAGCTCGGTCAATAACTGGAAGGCTTTTTCGGCCCGGACGGGTGTAGACATGGAGGGACGCTAGCTTGAGGCCGGGCTTGCCACAAGGGAAATTTTCTTCTAGCCATTCCCCCATGAAAATTCTCGTCATCGGATCGGGTGGCCGCGAGCATGCCCTGGTCCAAGCCGCCAAGAAATCCCCCAAGGTCACCGAGGTCCTGGCCGCACCGGGCAATCCCGGCATCGCCCAGGATGCCCGTTGCGTGGCGGTGGCCGCCGCCGACGTCCCCGGCCTCGTCGAGCTGGCCAAGAAGGAAAAAATCGACTTGGCGCTGGTCGGACCGGAAGTTCCCCTCACCCAGGGCGTGGTCGATGCCTTCCAAGCCGCCGGACTCAAGGCCTTCGGTCCCAAGAAAGACGCCGCCGTCCTCGAGGCCAGCAAGGTCTTCACCAAGGATTTTTTGAAAAAATACAAAATTCCCACCGCCCGCTACCAGGTCTTCACCGAGGCCGAGGCCGCGAAGAAATTCCTTCGCGACAATGCCGCGACCCGCTGGGTCCTCAAGGCCGACGGCTTGGCCGCGGGCAAGGGTGTCCTGATTCCGCTCAACTTGGAAGAAGCCTTGGACGGCGTCGAGCGCATCTTGGTGCAGAAGGAGTTCGGCGATTACCAACTCCTGATCGAGGAGTTTCTCGACGGCGAAGAGCTCTCCTACATGGTGCTCTGCGACGGCGTCCAAGGCCTGGCCCTGGCTTCCTCCCAAGACCACAAGCGTCTGAACGACGGCGATCAAGGTCCCAACACCGGCGGGATGGGCGCCTACTCGCCGGCGCCGGTGATGGACGAGGCCTTGTCGAAAGAGATCCTGCGTACGATCATCGCTCCGACCTTGGCCGGGATGCGCGAGGAGGGGAGGCCCTTCACCGGCGTGCTCTATGCCGGGCTGATGATCTGTCGCGGCAAGCCCTATGTTTTGGAATACAACGTCCGTTTCGGCGATCCCGAGGCCGAAGTGCTCTTGCCGCGGCTGGACAGCGATTGGATCGAGCTCTTCGAGGCCGCGCTCGAGGGCCGGCTGGCCGAGGCCAAGCCGCGCTGGAAGCCGGGCAGCGCGGTCTGCGTCGTCCTCGCCGCTTCGGGTTATCCGGCGAATCCGCGCAAGGGCGACGAGATCCGCGGCTTGGACCAAGCCGGCGCCGAGGCCGCGGTCTTCCACGCCGGCACCGCCCGGCAGGACGGCCGCTGGACGACCAATGGCGGCCGGGTCCTCACCGTTACCGCCCTGGGCGAAAACTTGGCGGCGGCGGTGAAGCAGGCCTATGCCGCGGTTTCGAAGATCTCCTTTTCCGGCATGCATTACCGCAAGGACATCGCGGCTCGAGGCTTGAAGCGGGGCTAGCCGCGCTCAGGCCAGCGGATTCGGATTGACGAAATCAGGTCCGATGATAGGTTCGACGGCCATGGATCCATTAGCGTCTTTCAAGGAAGAGCAAAAGCTGAGGTGGGCTCACTTCGCGCCGCTCGGGGTTTTTTCAGCGGTTCCGGCGGCGCGCTTGGTGAAGTTCGCCGGGGTGAAAGCCGGCCAGCGGGTCTTGGACGTCGCTTGCGGAACCGGCGTGGTGGCGGTGACCGCCGCCCGATCGGGAGCTCAAGTTTCCGGGATCGACTTGACACCCCACTTGCTCGAGTTCGCCCGGGAAAATTCCCGCATCGCCGAAGTCGAGGTCGATTGGCGGCAAGGCGACGTCGAAGCTTTGCCTTACCAAGACGCCGGCTTCGACGTGGTCCTCAGCCAATATGGCCACATGTTCGCTCCCCGTCCCGAAGTGGCGGTGGCCGAGATGCTCCGGGTGCTGAAGCCGGGCGGAATCCTCGCCTTCTCGACTTGGCCGCCGGAGTTCTTCGTCGGACGGGGTTTCCTCTTGGCCGGCGCTTATCTGCCGCCCTTGCCGGCCGGCATCGCCCCGCCGCCCTTATGGGGCGTTCCCGAGATCATTCGCCAGCGTCTCGGCTCGGCGGTGAGCCGGATTGAATTCGACGTGGGCCGCATGACGATCCCGGCGCTCAGCCCCCAGCATTTTCGGGCCATGATCGAGCGAACCGCCGGCCCCATCGTCCGATTGGTCGAAACGCTCTCGGCCTCGGACCCGGAAAAGCTCGCCGAATTTCGGCGCCAATATGAGGCTTTGGCCGCCGAATATTTCGAGGAAAACCAGATGCGGCAGGATTACCTCATGACCCGAGCCGTCAAAATTAAGGAAAGTCCATGACGTCCACGAAATCCACTTTGGATGTCGCCATCCTGATGGGTAGCGACAGCGATCTCGAAACCATGAAAGCTTGCCAGGAGGTGCTGAAGGAATTCGGCCTCGTCAGCGAGCTCCGGGTCCTCTCGGCCCACCGGACGCCGGAAGCCCTGGCCGCCTATATGAAGGAAGCCGAAGGCCGCGGGCTGAAAGTTTACGTCGCGGCGGCCGGAATGGCGGCCCATCTGGCCGGCGCGGTCGCCTCGAAGACGGTGAAGCCGGTGATCGGCGTTCCGCTCGACGCTTCGCCGCTGGGCGGGATGGATTCGCTGCTTTCCACCGTCCAGATGCCGGCCGGAATCCCGGTGGCGACGGTGGCGATCGGCAAGGCCGGCGCCAAGAATGCCGGATTTTTGGCGGTGCAGATTTTGGCGGCGAGCCAGCCCGAGCTGGCCAAGAAGCTCGAGGAGCAGCGCCGCAAGAACGCCGAGAAACTCTTGGCCAAAAACGAGAGCCTCTGATTGCGCGAAGTCGATTTCCAGCAGGGCCTGGAAACCTTGCGCCGGGGCGAGCCCCTGGCCTATCCCACCGAAACTTTCTACGGATTGGGCGTGGACATCCGCCAGGAGGCGGCACTGGACAAGCTCTTCGCACTCAAGGGACGGGGAGCCGATCGGACGGTCTCGGTGCTGGTTTCGGGACTGGAAGAATTGAAATCATTGGTTGTAGATTTAGATGATAAGATATTGAAAATAATCAATAATTTTTTACCAGGGCCTTTGACCTTGGTCTTGCCGGCCCGGGCCGGGCTTTTGCCCAAGCTGCTCTCGGCGGGGGGCTATGTCGGCCTTCGCTGGAGCTCCGACTCGCTGGCACAGCGGCTGGTCCGGGACTTCGGCGCTCCGATCACGACGACCAGCGCCAACTTGAGCGGCAAGCCGGCGGCGACGAAAGCGGCCGAGCTTCGGGACTACTTCGGCGACACCGATCTGGCTTGGCTGAACGGCGGCGATTTGCCGGCCTCGAAGGGCTCAACCGTGGTGAAGGTCGAGAATGAAAGTTTGAAATTGATTCGAGAGGGAGAGATTCCCTTCGCCGACTTGGAAAAAATTTTCCCCCCTTTGAAAAAGGGGGGGTAGGGGGGATTTAAAGATCGTTGCATTATGCCGAATATTTTTTATAAAACGGCGCTGCAAAATCCCCCCAACCCCCCTTTTTCAAAGGGGGGCCGGACCTACGAAAGAAAATATGACCAAGATTGAAGCTTTTCCAGGACTTCGTTTCAACCCCGAGAAGGCGGGCGATTTGGCCGCTGTCATGGCGCCGCCCTACGACGTCATCGATCCAGCCTTGCAGGACAAGCTTTACGCCCGTTCCGCCTTCAACGTCGTCCGCATCGACTTGGCCAAGGAAGAGGCCGACTTGAGCCGCTATGCGGTGGCCCAGCATACTTTCTCGACCTGGAAGCAGAAGGGGATCCTGGAGCGCGACGCCAAACCCTCGGTCTATCTTTACTTCCAAACTTACTCGCTGCCCGACGGCCGCCGCCTCACCCGTAAGGGCTTCATCGCCCGAAGGAAAGTCGAGAGCTTCGCCGAGGGCGGCGTAAAGCCCCACGAGCAGACCTTTCCCGGCCCCAAGGCCGACCGGCTCAAGCTGATGCAGGCCACCAATGCCAGCTTCTCGCCGATCTTCGCGCTTTTCCCGGATTCGAAGCAGGAGGTCGGCGTCCAGCTCGAGGCCTTGAGCCAGGCTGCGCCCGACATTCAGATCCGCGACGACAAGGGCGACGAGCACCGGCTGTGGCAGGTCGACGATGCGGCCGCCATCGCCAAGCTGCTGGGCGCGGTCCATGACCGGCCCCTGATGATCGCCGACGGCCATCATCGCTACGAGACCGCCCTGGCCTTCGCCGAGGAGCAGAAGGCCAAGCTCGGCGCGGCCTATCGCGGCGACGAGCCCTTCAATTATGTGATGATGTATCTCTGCGCCTTGGAAGATCCGGGCCTGGTGGTCCTGCCGACCCACCGGGTGCTGGATCAGCGGCCCGACGTCGAGCCGGCGCTGTTTTCGAAGCTGGTTTCGGAATACGCCAAGATCAAGACCTTCGCCGCCGCCGAGGCCGAGGCGGCCATCGCTCATTTGGAGGACGAAGGCGAGCGCGAGCATGCCCTGGGCTGGGTCCACGACGGCAAGATCGAGATCCTGACCTTCGACGCCGAAAAGCTCCTGAAGAGCGAGTCGCTGAACCATCTCCACTTCGCGATCCGCGACCTCGACGTCACCATTCTTCACGACCTGGTGATGGCCGAGCTGCTCGGCGTTTCCAAGGGAGCCCAGAAAGAATATGGCAACATCCACTACGTGAAGGATGGGAAGGAAGCGATCGCCTTGGCCGAGTCGAAGCAGACCTTCGGCTTCCTGATGAACGCCACCAAGCTGAAGCAGATCGAAGCGGCCATCGACATCGGCGAGAAGATGCCGCAGAAATCGACCTTCTTCTATCCCAAGCCGCTGACCGGGCTGGTGCTGTATGATTTTGCGTAGTAGCCCGTCATTCTGAGCGGAACTTACCCCCCTTTGAAAAAGGGGGGCAGGGGGGATTTAAAGCCGCGGCAGGCATCTGAACCTGCGTTGGGATTTGTGCCACCGCTTCAAATCCCCCCTTGATCCCCCCTTTTTCAAGGGGGGGGAATCGCAAGATCTTTGCCTCTTTCTCCTAGAATCGACGGCTTGCTTAAGGCTGCACTTGCTTCCCGCGCCGGATCCTTTTCCAAACCTTCGCCACCACCAGCCCCAGGAACAAAAGCAAGAGCCAAGCACCGCCCAGGAACCACATGATGTCGGCCTTGTTGCCGCGGCGGAACATGTCGATGAGCAGGTCCAATCAGTACCCCAGCTCCCGCAGCCGCTTGTCGTCGATGCCGAAGTAGTGTCCGATCTCGTGGAGGACGGTGCGGCGGATCTGGTCCTTCAGCTCCTCGCGGCTGTGGCAGACCGACTCGAGATTCTTCTTATAGAGGTAGATGCGGTCGGGCAGGACATTGCCGTAATAGGCGCCCCGGTGATTCTGGGGAATGCCGGTGTAGAAGCCGAGCAGGCCGCGGCGGCTCACGCCCATCTCTTCCTGGATCTCGCGGCTGGGGTAGTCTTCGATAAAAATGTCGACGTTGTGGATCTTCTCCGACAGATCGGGCGGCAGCTCGTCCAAGGCCTCGTCGACCACCGCCTCGAACTCCTCTTCGCTGAGCATGGGCTTTCCTTCCGGCATTCCCTCTGCTATCGGCTTAAGGGATGCCGCCGTCAGATAAAACCGATTTTATCCCCCTTGACCAGCCCAAAAAAGGCTATCGCTACGGCATCGATTCGCTGCTTCTGGCCCGCTTCGCCGAGCTCGGTCCCGAGGACCGGATCTGCGATCTGGGCTCGGGGGTCGGCGTGCTGGCCCTTTGGGCCCTGACCAAGCGGGGAGCCCGCCACGCGGTGGCGGTGGAAGTCCAAGAGCCGCTGGCCCGGCTGGCCTTGCAAAATGCCGCCAAGCTTGGCGTGAAGGACAAGCTTGAGGTCTTCACCGAGAACTGGAAGCGGGTGAAGAAAATCCTGAAGCCCCACAGCTTCCAGGTGGTTTTGAGCAATCCGCCCTATCGCCGGGCCGAAAGCGGCAAGGTTCCGCCGGACCGCTCCAAGGCGATCTGCAAGCATGAGATCGAGGGCGCCATGTCCGACTTAATCGACGCCGGCGCTTATTTAATGAAGCCCGCGGGCCGTTTCTGCCTGATGTACCCGCCGATCCGGCTGGAGGAGTTGATCTTGGAGCTGAGCCGGCGCAAGCTCAAGGTGGCTCGGATGGCTTATATCCATCCTTACCGCGACCGGCCGGCGACCCTGGTGATGGTCGAAGCGGTCCGCTCCAAGACCCGGGAGCTCAAGGTCGAGGCGCCGATCGTCGTTTATCGCGATGCCGACCATTATATGCCCGAAATCGAGGCCTGGGTCGGTCCCAAGCGGCGGGTTTGACTTGGGCGGGAAAATTAAGGTAGGGGCTGCCACGTTCGGTTCTTAAGAGGGAATCATGGCTTCCGAAAGAAAACTTCGCATTCTCGTCGGCAAACCCGGTCTCGATGGCCACGACCGGGGCGCCAAGGTCATCGCCCGGGCCTTCCGCGACGCCGGCTTCGAGGTCATCTATACCGGCCTCCACCAGACCCCCGAGATGATCGTCAACACCGCCATCCAGGAAGACGTCGATGCGGTCAGCCTGTCGATCCTTTCCGGCGCCCATAACTACGTCTTCCCCGAGGTCATCCGCCTGATGAAGGAGAAGGGCATGAAGGACGTCCTGGTCTTCGGCGGCGGCATCGTGCCGGACGACGACATTCAAGAGCTCAAGAAGCAAGGCGTGGCCGAGATTTTCACGCCCGGATCCTCGACCCAGGAGATCATCGATTGGGTGAAGAGCAACGTCAAAGCCAAGAGCGAGAGCCTTTGACCGGGGTCGTCCTCGGCATCTCCGGCTATTACCACGACAGCGCCGCCGCCCTTCTTCGGGACGGCCGGATCCTCGCCGCCGCTCAAGAGGAGCGTTTCACCCGCAAGCGCCATGACGCCCGCTTTCCCGAATGTGCGATTCGCTACTGCCTGGATGAAGCCGGCCTCCGCTTAGACCAAGTCAACGCCGTGGTTTTCTACGAAAAGCCGCTGGTCAAGTTCGAGCGCCTGCTCGAAACCTATTTGAGCTTCGCGCCCCGTGGCTTCGCCTCCTTCCTCAAGGCCATGCCGGTTTGGCTGAAGGACAAGCTCTACCTCAAATCGGTCTTGAAAATGGAGCTGAGCCGGCTGGGCGAGCTGCCGGTGAAAAAATTGCCGCCGCTTTTCTTCACCGAGCATCACCGCTCCCACGCCGCCAGCGCCTTCTTCGCCAGCCCTTTTTCGGAGGCCCTGGTGCTTTGCTTGGACGGGGTCGGCGAGTGGACTTCCTCATCGGTCTGGCTGGGCAGGGGCGGGCGGCTCGAGCTGAAGCGGGAGCTGAGCTTTCCCCATTCGCTGGGCTTGCTTTACTCGGCCTTCACCTACCACACCGGCTTCAAGGTGAACTCGGCCGAATACAAGATGATGGGCCTCGCGCCCTACGGCGAGCCCCATTACGTCGATCTCATCCTCGAGAAACTGATCGACCTGAAAGACGACGGTAGCTTTCGCCTCGACATGGATTATTTCGATTTCGCCACCGGCCTCCGGATGACCAGCCCGAAATTCGACGCCTTGTTCGGGCCGGCCCGCCAGCCCGAGTCGCCGGTGACCCAGCGGGAGATGGACCTGGCCCGCTCGATCCAGGTGGTCACCGAGGAGACGGTGCTGCGGATCTTGCGCCATGCCAAGGCCGACTACGGAGTGGACCGGCTCTGCTTGGCCGGCGGCGTCGCCCTCAATTGCGTCTGCAATGGCCGGATCGTCCGCGAAGGGCTGTTCCGGGACCTCTGGATTCAGCCGGCGGCCGGCGATGCCGGCGGGGCCCTCGGCGCCGCGCTTTCTTATTGGCATGAGCATCTCGATCGGCCCCGCGATCCCTCGGCCGGCGATCGGATGGCCGGCGCTTATTTGGGGCCGAGCTATTCGTCCGATCAAGTGCGCCTGACTCTGGATGCCTTCGGCGCCGACTATGAAGTCCTCGCCGAGGAGGCGCTGCTCGACCGGGTTTCGGATTTGCTCGGTGCCGGGAAGGTGGTGGGTTGGTTTCAAGGCCGGATGGAATTCGGCCCCCGGGCCTTGGGCGCCCGCTCCATCCTGGGCGACGCCCGCGATTCCCGGATGCAGTCGACGATGAACCTCAAGATCAAGCAGCGCGAGTCTTTCCGTCCCTTCGCGCCGGCGGTGCTGGCCGAGCGGGTGAGCGACTATTTCGAATTCCACGGCGCCAGCCCCTATATGCTGGTGGTCGCCGAGGTCCGGCCCGACAAGCGAATCCCGGCCGACGGCAAGGATCTCTTCGGGATCGACAAGCTCCGCCTTCCGCGCTCGGTGGTGCCGGCGGTCACCCACGTCGACCACTCGGCCCGGCTCCAGACGGTCCATGCCGAAACCAACCCGCGCTTTCACCGGCTCTTGCGGCGCTTCGAGGCCAAGACCGGCTGTCCGATGCTGATCAACACCTCCTTCAACGTCCGGGGCGAGCCGATCGTCGAAAGCCCCGAGGACGCCTACGGTTGCTTCATGGGCACCGAGATGGATTACCTGGTCGTCGAGAATTTCATCCTCAGCAAGGAAAGGCAGCCGCGTCAGGGCGAGGCCCAATGGCGGCGCCGCTTCGAATTGGACTGATATGGACGCGGCCATCTCCAAAAATGAATTGCGGCGCTTCGGAATCGTCGTGGGCGCGTTTTTCATCGCCGTCTTCGCCCTGGCGCTGCCTTGGATCTGGGGCCGGCCCTATCCGCGCTGGCCCTTCTACGCCGGTTCGCCGCTGATCCTGCTGGGCTTGATCGTCCCGGCCTGGCTGCGGCCGCTGCATTTCCTTTGGATGAAGCTCGCGGAAGGTTTGGGCTGGATCAACACCCGGATAATCCTTGCCATCCTATTTTTTCTGATATTCACTCCGCTGGCCCTCATCCGCCGCTTGCTTGGCAAAGATCCGCTCGGCCTGCGCCGAGAGGAATCGGCGACTTATTGGCGCCAAGCGGCGCCGGACTCGAAACCCCGTTTCGATAGGCCCTTTTGATGCTCGACCTGCTCAAAGACTTTTGGCTCTTCATGGCCGAAAGAAAAAAATGGTGGCTCTTGCCGATCGTTCTCGTCCTGGTCCTGCTCGGCGGCTTGGTGATCCTCGGCCAGGGCAGCGCCTTGGCCCCCTTCATTTACACCGTCTTCTGATCGGCGATGAGGAAAAAGCTTCTCAAGATCGCTTTGACTCTCCTGGCCGGTTACCTTCTGCTCGAAGCTGGCACCTATTTCTTGATGGGCTACGTTGGCATCATCGCCGACCGGCCGAGTTTCAATTGGGGCAGGATCGGCGTGCACTTCTACAAGGACGTCCCCACCGACTGGGCGATTTGGCATGAGCCCAATTCGACCTTCCGGCACCTGCGATCCTGCTTCGACATCGAATACCGCTTCAATTCGGAGGGGATGAGGGATCGGCCGCGGGAACGCGAAGGAGCTTCTTCCCGCGTGGTCGTCCTCGGCGATTCTTTCATCGAAGGTTGGGGGGCCGAGGAGGAAGCGCGCATGACCAATCTTTTGGAGCGGGCCAAAGGCAAGGAGTTTCTCAATTTTGGATGCTCCGGCTCCTTAGGGCCCATTCAGTATTATTTGGTCTACGATCGGCTGGCCAAGTTATTCAGCCACGATCAAGTTTTGGTCGGCATCCTACCGGCCAATGATTTCGATGACGACAATTACGAGCTTTGGGTCGACTCGGGACGGCGCCGGCCTTTCTGGGTGGGAGAAGGGGCGAATCGAGAGCTGCGCTACACCGAGGCCAAGCCGAGAAATGGCTGGGGCCCTCGGCTGCATCGATTCTTGAAGGAGTATTCCTATTTCTATAATGCCTTCGAATCGCTGAAACAGCGTTGGAAGTGGCGCCAGCGTAACGTGCAAGCCGGCATACACTCCAGGTTCTACGATTTCAGCGAGGAAGAGATGGAGCGGATGCTCTTCTCTTTGCAAAAGTTGCGCGAGGCCTCCCGGGGCAAGAAGCTGACTCTGATGCTCATCCCGCTGTATCCCGACGCCAACCGTTACGCTCAGGAGGGCAAATCGCCCTTGACCAAGCGTTTGGAAGCCTGGGCCGCCGGGCAGGACGTCGTTGTCATCGATCTTTTGCCCTGGTTTCAGCAGCGCGGGACCAAGGTCAAGGCCTACTCCCATCGCTGCGACAACCATTGGAACGCTCGGGGCCATCAAGCCGCCTTCGAGCTGATTGAAAAGTATTTCTAATGAACAAGACGACTAGAAAGCTGACATTTGGCGCCATCCTCCTTCTTTCGGGCTATTTCTTGCTTGAGGCCGGCACCTGCGCGCTGATGAAAATGAACATCCTACGGGGCGAGATGCCGACCTTTACCTGGAGCCGGATCGGGATTCGCCACTTTCGCGACATTCCCGAGCCCTGGGCGACTTGGCACGAGCCCAATTCCACGTATCACCATGCCTGGGCCTGCTTCGACCACGTCTACCGCTTCAACTCCGACGGGATGCGGGATCGGCCGCGGGAGCGGCAGGGCGCGGCTACGCGGGTGGTGGTTCTGGGCGATTCTTTCATTGAAGCTTGGGGAGTCTCGGAGGAGCAGCGCCTCACCAATTTGCTGGAGAAAGCCAAGGGGCGGGAGTTCCTCAACTTTGGGACTTCCGGCTCTTTCGGGCCGCTCCAGTATTATTTGATATACGAAAACCTGGCCAAAGCTTTCAGTCATGACAGCGTCCTGGTCGGCATTCTGCCGATGAACGATTTCGACGACGACAACTATGAGCTTTGGGCCCGGAAGGGGAGGCGGCGGCCTTTTTGGGTCGGGCAGCCGCCGGAGCTGCGCTATACCGAGGTCATCCAGTTCGACAGCGCCTATCACCGGTTTCGACGCTTCCTGAAGGAATACTCCTACTTCTTCAACACGGTGGAGGACCTGTATCAAGGCTGGCGGTATCGCCGGCGCAGCAGCCAGGAAAAAGTCGTCTCGCGCTTCTACGATTTCACCGAGGAGGAGTGGGGAAGGATGCTTTTCTCCCTTCAGAAGCTTCGCGAGGCCTCAAGGGGCAAGCGGCTGACCCTCGTGCTCTTTCCCATTCGCCAGGATCTGAAGCGTTATCGGCCGGGAGAAACACCCCCACTGACATCGCGGCTCGAAGCTTGGGGCAGGGAGCAAGACGTGGAGGTGATCGACCTGGTTCCCTGGCTCCACGACTATCAAAAGGACTGGGAGGCCTATCATCTCCCTTGCGACAATCATTACAGCGCTTTCGGTTATCGGGCCGCTTTCGAGCTTGTCCAAAAATATTATTGAACGGGGTTGGCTCGCCTCAGCCCAATCGAAATTGGGGTGAGCGATCCTCGCCACCGTTCATTTCCAAGACCGATTTTCTTTAAATACTCTTTATTTCTAGGGATCTTATTAATCCAAAGGTATGGTACCCGTTTTGCATAAGGTTCGACTGCACACCAAAATGGGGCACGTCGCGAAGGAGTCTTATGACCTGCCCCCGAATTCCGTCTCACGCCGTTCCCCTTTCCTCGGAAATTCCGTCGCCCGCTCCCCGTTCCGGCCGAAGAAGCCGCGGCCGTGGAGAGGGCGCCAGCGCTTTTCAGCGCGGCGGCAATCCGGCCGACCGCTTGGCCCAAGGAATTTGCACCAGCGCTCCGCGAGGCCCTCGATCCCTAACCTCGATTCCCGGTCTCTTGTCTCAAGCCGATCGCGCGGCGACCGCCGCCGAAAGCGTTTCGCCCGCTTCGGCCGCCGCTGACCTCAACCGGGGCGTTGAAGCTTACAATGCCGCCGTCCAAGCTTGGCGGGCTTATGAATCCGGCCGGCCGGCGGGATCGCCGCCTTCGGGCGTGATCCGCGGTTTGCCTTTCAACCTGGTTCGTGAGCGGCTTCTCGCCGCCGCCGAGCGCCGGGGCTTTCGCTTGCGGGAGCTGGAGGCCTCACCCTCGGATCAGCTCCTAGTGCGGCCCGGCGAAATTGAAACGGCCGGCGGCCCGATGAGCCAGGCCGAGGTGTCGAGCGCGGTGCTCCGTTTGACCCGGCTGCGCAACCGGATCCGGCAGCTGGATCGCATTGAAGACGACAGCGAGCGCCCGATGACCGAGCGGCTTCGGGCCGCGGCTTCGGCCGTGGCCTTGACCCGGCAGGCTTCGGAGCTGATCCAAGCCCTCCGAACCGAGGCGCCGAATCCCCGCGATCCCCGCATCCTTCGCTTGAGCAGTGAGCTTTTGCACGTGGCATGCGACGATTCGCCGACCGAAGGCCTGACTTATCGCGACGACGCCGAGTGGGTGGCGGGAGCGGTGCGGCTCTACCAGGACACCGCCCGCAATGCGATCGGCGCCATCGCCGACCGGCGCCATGAAACCGGCCCGCTGAATCCGGTCTTGCGGGCCCGCCTTCATCTCTTGCGGGCGCGGCGGGCGGCCTATGCCTTGACTCTCGCGAGCGATTCGGAGGCCGGCACTCGCTTGGCCGCCGAGCTCGGTTCCCAACGCGTCGCCTTGCAAGGCGATCTCCTGCGCCAACAGCGGCGCGCCGTCCGAGCCGACGTCCGTGAAGCCACTCGGCTCTTGGCCCGGGCCGAGGCGGTGCTGGGCTCGGGACGTCGCGTCTCCGAAGAGCGCCGAGCGTCGGCGCTCGCCGACTATCGTCGCGGCAGCGAAATTCTCTCTTATTTAATGGAAGCCTCGCCCGGCAATCCCCGAGTCCGGCGCCTGAGCGCCGATCGGCGTTGGGCGAGGTTGGATGCCGCGATGGCGCGAACCGCAGCCTAGCAGTTCCACGTCATCCTTCGCTTCGCTCAGGATGACCTTCAACGCCCCTCGAACTTCGGCGCCCGCTTTTCCTGGATCGCCTTCACGCCTTCTTGCAAGTCATGGGTGGCGAAGCTCTGGGCCTGGCCGGCCGATTCGTAGTCGAAGACTTCCTCCAAGCCGGCCAACACCGCCCGCTGCACGCCCTTCTTCATGATCTTGAGGGCCAGCGGCGCGTTGGCCGCGATCTGTTCGGCGATCTCGCGGACCTTGGCCTCGAGCTCGGCGGCGGGGAAGACCTCGTTGACCAGGCCGAAGCGCTTGCCTTCCTCGGCGCCGAAGGTGCGGGCGGTGAAGAGCAAGTCGGCCGCCACCGCCGGGCCCGCCAGCTTGGTCAGCCAATAAAGCCCGCCCATGCCCGAGCTGAGCCCGATCTTGGCGAAGTTGGCCGCCAGCTTGGCATTGTCGGCGGCGTAGCGCAGGTCGCAGGCCAAGGCGATGAGCAGGCCGGCGCCGATGGCCGGGCCGTTGAGCATCGCGATGGTCGGCACTTCGATGTCGCGCAGCTTGAGGAACTTGGAGTAGAACTCGATCATCTCCCGCTTGTTCTGATCGAAGCCTTGGGAGGTGTGGTCGAGGATGAATTGGAGATTCCCGCCGGCCGAGAAGGCCCGGCCGGAACCGGAGAGGATCACCACCCGCAGCTCCGAATCGGCGTTGAGGCGGGGGACGATGTCGCGGAGGGCCTCGCCCATCGCCGGGGTCATGGCGTTCAATTCCTGGGGATTGTTCAGGGTCAAGCGGCCGATCGGGCCGTCCTTTTCGAAGAGCAAGAGCGACATAAAAATCCGTTGAAGATTGCCAGGCCCCATGCCAGAGGAAAGGGCCATGAGCGTTGAAGTTCTTGGCACTTCCCTAGATCCTCGTTCCGCCGACTTTCAAGCAAATTCCGATTACCAGCGGGGCCTGGTGCGCGAGCTGCGCGAAAGGCTGGCCGCGGTCAAGGCCGGCGGCGGCGAGGACGCGGTCGCCAAGCATCGCAAGCGCGGCAAGCTGCTGGCCCGCGAGCGGATCGAGGCCTTGCTCGACCCCGATTCGCCCTTCCTCGAATTTTCCACTTTGGCGGCTCACGGTATGTACAACGGCGAAGCGCCGGGCGCCGGCATCGTCACCGGCATCGGCTTGGCGCAGGGCCGCGAGGTCCTGGTCATCGCCAACGACGCCACCGTCAAGGGCGGCACCTACTATCCGATCACGGTGAAGAAGCATCTCCGGGCCCAGGAGATCGCCTTCGAGAACCGCTTGCCCTGCGTCTACCTGGTCGATTCGGGCGGCGCCTTTTTGCCGCTCCAGTCCGAAGTCTTTCCCGACAAGGAGCATTTCGGCCGGATCTTTTTCAACCAAGCCACGATGTCGGCCGCCGGCATTCCCCAGATCGCGGTGGTGATGGGAAGCTGCACCGCCGGCGGGGCTTACGTCCCGGCGATGAGCGACGAGACCATCATCGTCAAGGGCAACGGCACGATCTTTCTCGGCGGGCCGCCACTGGTGAAGGCGGCGACCGGCGAGGTCGTCACCGCCGAGGAGTTGGGCGGCGCCGAAGTCCATTGCCGAAAATCCGGCGTCACCGACCATTTCGCCGAGGACGACGGCCATGCCCTCGAGATCGCCCGCGACATCCTGGCCCATCTGAATCGCCCGGCCAAGACGGCCTACGATTTCCGCCCGCCCGAAGAGCCGCTCTATCCGGCCGAAGAGCTTTACGGCATCGTGCCTCAAGATTTGCGCAAGGGCTTCGACGTCCGCGAAGTCATCGCCCGGATCGTCGACGGCTCGGCCTTCCACGAATTCAAGAAGCTCTACGGCCCCACCTTGGTCTGCGGCTTCGGTCGGATCCACGGGATGCCGATCGGCATCGTGGCCAACAACGGCATCCTTTTCTCGGAGAGCGCCCAGAAGGCCGCCCACTTCGTCGAGCTTTGCGCCCAGCGCAAGGTTCCGCTGCTCTTCCTCCAGAACATCACCGGCTTCATGGTCGGCAAGGCCTACGAGAACGGCGGCATCGCCAAGGATGGAGCCAAGATGGTGATGGCGGTTTCCAACGCCCGGGTGCCCAAGTTCACGGTGGTGCTCGGCGGCTCCTACGGCGCCGGCAATTACGGCATGTGCGGCCGGGCCTACGGGCCGCGCCAGCTTTGGATGTGGCCCAATGCCCGGATCAGCGTGATGGGCGGCGAGCAGGCAGCCAACGTCCTGCTGACCGTGAAGAAGGACCAGTTGGCCGAGAAGGGCCAGCCGGCGATGAGCCCGGAGGAAGAGGAAAAATTCAAAGCGCCGACCTTGGAGAAATACGCTCGGGAAAGCGACGCTTATTTTTCCACCGCCCGGATTTGGGACGACGGCGTCATCGATCCGGCCGACACCCGCAAGGTCTTGGCCTTGGGCTTGATGGCCGCTTACAATGCGCCGGTGCCGGAAACCCCGTTCGGCGTTTTCCGGATGTAGGGAGATCAGGATATGAGCCAAGCCTTCGAGACTCTTCTCGTCGAGCGCGACCAAGGCGTGACCACGGTCACGCTCAACCGGCCCGACCTGCACAACGCCTTCAACGAAAAGATGATCGCCGAGCTGAGCAAGGCTTTCGGCCAATTCGGCAAGGACAAGGAAACCCGGGTCATCGTCCTGACCGGTGCCGGCGAGTCCTTTTGCGCCGGGGCCGACCTCAATTGGATGAAGAAGGTCGCCGCCTATTCGCCGGCCCAGAACAAGGCCGACGCCATGACGCTCCACAAGATGCTGCTGGCGATCCATCGCTGTCCCAAGCCGGTGATCGCCGAGGTCAACGGCGCCGCCGTCGGCGGCGGCGTCGGCTTGGTCGCGGCGGTCGACATGGCCTTCGCGGTCGAGAGCGCGATGTTCGGCTTCTCGGAGGTGCGCTTGGGCCTGATCCCGGCGGTGATCTCGCCTTTCGTGATCCGCAAGATCGGCGGGTCCCACGCCCGCGAGTTTTTCCTGACCGGCGAGCGCTTCTCGGCGGCCAAGGCCCAGGAGATGGGCTTGATCCAGTTCAACGGCGGCCTCGAGTTCGTCCGCGAGAAAGTTCAGCACAAGATCCGCCAGCTCAAGCAGGGCGGCCCGACCGCGCTGGCCGACTGCAAGGTCCTGATCGAGAAGGTCGCCGGCCAGCCGCTCGACAAGATCGGGTCCTACACCGCCGGCCAGATCGCCAAGCGCCGCGGCAGCGCCGAGGGCAAGGAGGGCATGGTCGCCTTCTTGACCAAGCGGAAGCCGGAGTGGAGCGCGTGAAGAAGATTTTGATCGCCAATCGAGGGGAAATCGCCCGCCGGGTCATCGCCGCCGCCCGCGAGTTGGGCTATGCGACGGTCGCGATTCATTCCGATCCCGACGCCCAAGCCCTTCATGTCCGCGAGGCCGACGAGGCTTTCGCCCTTCCCGGCAGCGAGGTGAAGGAAACCTACCTCGACTCCGAAAAGATCCTGGCCATCGCCAAGCAAGCCGGCGTTTGGGCCATCCATCCCGGTTACGGCTTCCTTTCAGAGAATGCGCCCTTCGCCGAGGATTGCGCCAAGGCCGGCATCAAGTTCATCGGGCCCAGCCCCGACACCATGCGCCGTCTCGGCAGCAAGGTCGCCTCCAAGGAGCTGGCCAAGAAAGCCAAGGTGCCGGCGGTGCCGGGCCACGAAGGCGAGCTGCCCGAAGGCGAGGCCCTGAAGAAATTGGCGGCCAAGATCGGCTATCCCTTGCTCATCAAGGCCGCGGCCGGCGGCGGCGGGAAAGGGATGCGGGTCGTCCACGGCCCCGAGGAGATCGAGTCGGCGGCGCGCTCGGCCGAGCGCGAGGCCCTGGCCTTCTTCAAGGACAAGACGGTCTTTTTGGAAAAGTACCTCCAGCGGCCCCGCCACATCGAGGTCCAGATCCTGGGCGACGAGCAGGGCAACCTCGTTCATCTCTACGAGCGCGAGTGCTCGGTCCAGCGCCGCCACCAGAAGATGATCGAGGAATCGCCTTCGCCCTCGATCGATGAAAAATTCCGCAAGGAGATCTGCGCCGCCGCCCTCCGCATCGCCAAGCAGGCCGATTACGCCTCGGCCGGGACGGTCGAGTTCATCGTCGACGAGGAAAATCATTTTTATTTCTTGGAAGTGAACACCCGGCTCCAAGTCGAGCACCCGATCACCGAATTCGTCACCGGCATCGACTTGGTCAAGGCCCAGATCCTGATCGCCGAGGGCCACAAGCTGCCCTTCAAGCAGGACCAGATCGTCCAGCGCGGCCACGCCATCGAGTGCCGGCTCTACGCCGAGGACCCGGAGAACCAGTTCCTGCCGGCCGAAGGAGTCGTCGGCGTCCTCCACGAGCCCAGCCGGCCGGGCCTCCGCATCGACTCCTCGCTGGAGCAGGGCAAGCCGATCCTCTCGCTCTACGACCCGATGCTGGCCAAGCTGATCGCTTACGGTTTCAACCGCAAGGAGGCTTTGGCCAAGATGGACGCCTTGCTCCGCGATTACGTCCTGCTCGGCACCCGGCACAACCTCGATTTCCTCCGCTTCACGCTCAATGCCAAGCCCTTCGTCGAGGGCCATTATCACACCCACAGCGTCGCCGAGCTCTTGGAGAGCTATTTGGAAAAGCGGGGCCGGAACCAAGCGCCGCCGGATCTGGCCTTCGCCATCGCCGCCTTGGCCGGCAAGGCCGCGAAGGGCGCGGCCGCCGCTAGCAATGGCCCGCAGGCTCCGGCCACCGGGGCCGACTCCACTTGGTTGAACGGATTTAGGAACGCCCGATGAAGACCGAATTTCTCTTGGGCGAGGAAAGCCTCGCCGCCGAATGGGAGCGCGAGGGCCCAAGCTTTCGCCTCAAGCTTCAGGACCGCGAGCTGGCGGGCGAAATTTTGCGCTGGGAGCCGCCTTTTTTCAGCGTCCGGCACTGCGGCCACGTCCTGCAGGGCGCCTTCTACCGGGGCGCCGGCTTCGTCGACGTCCATCTGCCCAAAGGCAACTTTCGGCTGAAATTGGCCGATACCCGGCGGGCAGCCAAGGCCGGGGCCCAGGCCGGCGATTTGAGCTCGCCGATGCCGGGCAAGGTGATCCAAGTTTTGGTTCGAGAGGGCGAGGCGGTCAAGAAGGGCGACCTGCTGATGGTCCTTGAGGCGATGAAGATGGAGCACAAGGTCTTGGCTCCCAGGGACGGGGTGGTTGGAAAAATCCAATTTGAAGCCGGCGAGCGTGTCGGCCAAGACGTCGCCCTGATGGAGATCTCCGAAGATCTTGGACCCCCTACGATTCCAACCTAAGCCGCGGCCCGAGTCCCTGGTTTGCGAGGAGATTCCGGTCTGCCGCGCGCCCGAGCCCGAGGTTTCCGAGCCGCCTCGGCCTTGCAATGGCTTCGAAGAGCTTTGCTCCCGCCCGCTCGACCGCACGGTCTTCGCCACCACCCATAATTCCTATGCCGCCCGGCGCGAGGGTTTCATTTCCTTCAATGCCAACCAGTGGAGCGGGATCGAGGCCCAGCTTCGCGACGGCATTCGGGCCTTGATGCTCGATGTCCACCGCGACGAGGGCGAGCTGGCCCTCTGTCACAGCTTTTGCTACTTGGGGCGGACGCCCCATCGCCAAGCCCTGCGGGGCATCCGCGCCTTTTTGGAAGAAAATCCCCGCGAAGTCTTGGCCCTGCTTTACGAAGACCACGTCTCGCCGCGCGAGATCGAGTCGGATTTTCTCGATGTGGGCCTCGAGCGCTACGCCTACATCCATCCGCCGAGCGGGGCCTGGCCGACCTTGGGCGAGATGATCGAGGCCGGCACCCGCTTGCTGGTCCTGGGCGAGCGGGGAGCGCCGCCGCCG
The DNA here is from genome assembly GCA_035281585.1 of bacterium. Taxonomy (NCBI): domain Bacteria; species bacterium. The sequence continues at coordinate 5,460 of DATEDP010000167.1, read as the reverse complement.
GCTTGGTATCATTCGCTTTGGGAGCTGGCCTCGGACAATCCTTACGGCCAGCACTCGACCGCCGATTTCGGCTGCCGGCCCAACCGCGGCCGGCGGAGCAATCCGCTCCTGCTGATGAATCACTGGCTCAACAACGCCTTGGATCTTCCTTCGGAAGAGGGCGCCGGCCGGGCCAACCGCCTCGAGATGCTTTACCCGCGGACGATGGATTGCATTCAAGAGACCCGCAAGGTGCCCAACTTCATCGCGGTCAATTACTATGAGCAGGGCGATCTCTTGGGCCTGGTCGAATTGTTGAACGGCGTCCAATACGACCCCGACTTCCTGCACCGGGCCCTGGATTCCCTCACGGACATGCGGCGGCCCCAGGATTTTTTCCTCTTCGGCCGCGAGGTCCAGCCTTGGTCGCCTTTCCCCACGCCGGAAAGCCCGGCCGACGGCGAAATTCTCGCCTCGCCCGATTCCCTGGCCTTCCGGCCCTGATCCGCAACCTTCTCCGATCCAACCCGATGAAATAACTGGTTAAGATGAGTGTGCCTCTCTCCAGTGGAACGCCAATTTCGGGGCCGGCTTCCTCCGAAGCCAGGCCTGTCTCCGCGCGTCCTCACGCAAAATACATCCGCCAAGCTCTGACCGCGAAGCAAGCCGGGGAATCCGACATCGACCCGCCTTACCTGGAGGAGCTGGCTTCGCTGGAACAGGAGCGCGATCCCGAATTGTTTTGGAGCGGTGCGGTTCGCGCGGTGGAGCGCGGGGAAGCGCGAGAGACGGCATCCCGGCTCCCCGCTATCCTATCGGCCTGGCTGCAAAATCCCGAGTTGGAGCCGCGCTGGCGCCAGCTCCTCGAGCGAAAGCTCGAAGAGTCGCAAGGCCGCGGCTCCTTCGGCGCCCGGGCCGAATTCTTCGTTTCGCAGCTGAATCGCCAGGCCTTCGACCCGAAGGCCGTCGCGCCGATGCTCGCGGCCGGCCTGCTCGGCAAGGCGGTCCAGGTGGCGGCGCTGGGCCGATTGACCGCAGCGGCGCCGGCGTGGTGGTCGCGGGGCCGCTTTGCGCGCTCGGCGGCTTTGGCCGCCGGCTTCGGCTCCGAAGTGGCGCTGCTGGGATCGGCCCACGGCGAATTCGGGCCGACGGCGCTCTCCTTGGCCGCGATGAAGGGCGGTCTTTGGGCGGGAAGCAAGGCCTCCTTGCCGCTGCCCCTGACTTTGACGGCCGCGACCGCGCTCGGTCTCAAGGCCGAGGAAAGATTGGGCTGGCGGGCGCCGAGTCCGCTCGCCGAAACCTTCGCGGAGGCCGGCGCCTCGGCCCTCCACTTCGGCTTGGGTATGAGCTTGGCCTCGAGAATCTTGGGGCCGCGCTTCCGCGAAATCCAGGCCCGGCTCCATCGGGCATCCCGCCCGCCGGCGGATTTTCCCGGCCCGGCCGCGATGTTCGCCTGCCGGCTGGTCAGCGCCAACGGCGCGCCGCCGCTGGCCGGAGCGCCGCCGGCAAAGCCGCAGCCGATGCAGATGTCCGCGCTTCGGCTGCCTTCCGCCATTCCGGCGAGCGACGGGAAATTCCACCCCTTTGAGCTGGAGCTCGCCGACAAGGGATTCGAGGGCCGGCGGCTCGTCGCCGTCCGCGACAAGTCCTCGCTTTGGGCCGAGGTCGAGCGCAAAGCCCTCGTCGAGCAGGGCGATCCGATCACGCCCACCGGCGTCACTCGGGTCAACTTCCGGCTGGAAGAAGGACCGACCAGGGGCAAGGCATTTCTCTATTACGACTCGAAGGCGGTGACGCTCTTCTTCATCGACCTCGAGGAAAGCATGATCACCGGCGGCCCCGCCATGCGGCCGGGCACCGGCAGCGTTTTCCTGGCTTGGTTGGCGGCCCAGGCCAGGCGCGAGGGAAAAACCTTCAACGTCACTCGGATCACCAGCCCGCAAACCGTGCGGATCCTGGAAAAAATGAAGCTGGCCACGCCCAGCTGCCGGGTCGAGGCTTGCGCCCGCCTCAATCCCGAAAGCTACGATGAGGAATACCGGGTGCTCGGAGAATTTTCTTTCGGAGATAAATCCGGTTGGAGCCGCTATCGCGGTGATGCCGATTTCTTCAATGTCTTCGGCGAGAAATAAGAGAAATTTGTCAAAAAGCCGGCCTGGGTGTAATACTGTCGAATGGCCGAGGAGAAACCATCCGGTCCGTCCAGGACCGAGAAGCAAGCTCCGAGCGATCGCCAACCCGCCGGCGAGAAGCCGCCGAGCCGCCCGCCCAACGGCAGCCGGCCGCGCCGCGAAAACGACGGCGGCGGCGGGGAGGGGGGCAAGCCGGCCAAGTCGGGCGGCGCGCTGCTTTGGATCTTCGTCGCCTTGGTAGTCGCGGCGACCGCCTACTTTCTCTACCGTTGCCAAAAGAAGGATCCGGGACCCCATCCCCCGCCCAAGATCACCATCAACGTCAACGACGAATCCTTCTACAAGGCCTTCCTCTCCTCCTTGGATTTTCTGTCGCGGGCCAAGGCCGCTTTCTATCAAGGGCAAAAATGGATGACCGGAGTGCCCGAGAGTTTGCCCGAAACCACCTCGACCGAAACGCTGCCCCAATCGCCGCTTTTCAAGGCCGCCACCCAATTCGCCTTGGCGCTGGAGCAATTCAAATACGCCGAGGATCTAATCAAGAGCAATGAGGGCGGTCCGATCAAAACCGAGCTCAACGTTTGCCGCACCCAATATCTTGAAGCCTTGGACAAATACCAATCCACCGCCAAGCTCTATAACGAGCACGCCAAGGCCAAGTACCAGGAAGAGAACGACAAGCTCGAGAAGTTCGCCTTGAGCGACGCCAATGCCAATTGGGCCTTGGGCGAAAGGCTGATGAGCGATTTCCTGGTGAAAGGCTGCGACGGCGATCTCTTTCGCTACTTGAAGGAGCAGACGCCGGAGATGCGCGGCAAGGTCCTGGGCCAGTATCAAAATTTCCTGGGCTCGGATTACGCGAAATACCGGGCCCCGCTTGAAAGCCAGCTCGGCGTCACCGCCGAGAAAGTGACCCCGCCACCGACCGCGGTACCGGTTCCCTCGCCTTAAACCGTTGACACGATCTTCCCCCCCTTTGAAAAAGGGGGCAGGGGGGATTTGAGAGCCGTTGCAAAGCAATGAGGCTCGATTTCGAGGCTTCTTTCTTCCGGCGACCGCTTTAAATCCCCCTTAGTCCCCCTTTTTCAAAGGGGGAAATAGTCGGTCTTCGCTCATTATCAAGGCAGGTCACGCGGCGTTCCCGCCCTCAGCAAACCGATTCCCAACACCAGTAGACCCAGCGCCAGGATGACGCCGCCGGCATAGGCCAGGTAGATCAGCGAATTCGGCTTCTGGGCCTGGGGCGAGAGCATCGAGAGAAAGAAGGCCGCCGGGACGAAGATCGCGGCGAGCGGGGCGGCCAAGCGGGCGAACCATTTGGCCCCGGCCGAAAGCCGGGCCTCGTCGACGTAGCGCAGGATCACCAGCGAGAGGACCAGATAAACTCCGGCATGGGCATGGCCGGCCCGGAAGAAGTCTTGGCGCAAGGGGTTGGCCGCATAGCTCGGGTCGTGGACGAGCATGGTGAGGAGACTGGCTCCGCCGAAGAGGACGGTCGGCAGGATGACGAGCAGGGCGCCGGCGAGGCGGCGGGATTCTGGGCTCATAATTTCCCTCCTTTGGGTCGGCATTTTCGCTCAGCCTTGGGCGATTGGCACCCATATTCGCAGGATGGGGGAAAGCCCCAGAAAAATTTCAGGCGAGGCCCGATGGGATTCGCTCGGGACCGGGCGCAAGATGGCCGTGATGGACAGCATGACCCTCAAAATCCTCGCCTTGGCAGCCACTTTCCTGGCGATTTCCTCTTGCGCCAAGCGCGAGGAGGCTGTGGTCACGCCGGACAAGGGAGAACCGCGGCAAGGCGGCACCGTGATCATGGTCACAGGTCCCGGTGCCACGCCGCCGCCGGCCACTCCGGGGGCGCTCAATCCGACCGAGCCTCTCGTCGCCGCGACGAACCCGCTGGCAAATCCGCCGGCTCCACCGAACGTCCGCGGCGCCGCGCTTTCCGCCGCGGTGCCGGTGGCGCCACCGCCGCCTCCGACCGCGGTCGAGGTCAACACCCTTTCGACGACCGAGCGAGTCGGCTTGCTCGAATGCGATACCTTCGTCGACCGTTACGTCAGCTGCCTCAACAAAAACGTCCCGGCCGAGCGTCAGGCTCCTTTGGTTCGGGGCTTGGAGAGCGATATCCGGCGTTGGCAAACGATGGCCGCCAGCGCTGCCGGCCGCACCGACGCCGCCAACGAATGTCAGCGAGCCTTCGACCGGACTCGCCAGGTTATGACGCCTTACGGTTGCACCTGGGAATGATTTTTGCCACAAAGGAGCATGGGTTCCCCAGGGCGCCAGGCCTCGATCCTTTGCGGACTCCTGCTCCTCGCCGCCTGTGCGAGCAAGGAAGACCCGGCCTCGATTTTTGAGCGGCCGGAGGAGCCGGTTGGCATCGTGACGATCTTCAGCGAAGGCCCTGGGCCTCAAGCCCAGCCCAGCCCCGAGCCGGTCGAAGAGAAGCCAGAGCTCGAAAAGTTGGACCCGCCGCCCAAACCGCCCAAGGCCGGCTTGAACCGGCGCTATCCGCCGCCGATTCCGCCCGAGCCGCCCTTGGCGCCGCGGGGTCCGCCGATTCCGCCGCGCTATTCGCTGGAGCCGCCGCCCTCCAAGGTGAAGGCCTTTCCGGATTTCAAGGTCGAGCGTTTGGGAATCTGGGAATGCGACAACTACACTTCGCAATATTTGATTTGCATCAACCAGCGAGTTCCCCGGAACCAAGACACTAAGCTGGCCAAGGCCCTCAAACAAAAAGTGGGAGAGTGGAAGCTGAAGTCCGGCACGCCCGAGGGCCGGGACGTCGTGGCCCAAGAATGTCGCGAGGCGATGCAGCGGACCAAGAAGGCGATGCAGCCCTATGTCTGCACTTGGCGCTGATCAGCGGATGCCGTCGTTGTAGACTCGAACCTTCTCGATCCGCGCCTTGTCCGGCGCGTAGAAGTATTCCACGATATAGTCTTCGGTGTAGCGGCCGTCATAGCCGCCGTTGGGCGGCGAGCAGGGCTTGCCGTCGGCCGCGATCGGCTGCTTGTGGGTCGGCGGCCGGGTGCCCGCGATCGGCGCGGCTTGGATGGCGAGGGCTTCGGCTTGGGCCTTGGTGAGCGGCGTCGCCGGCTCGAAATCGACCATCGCGATCACCTGGCTGTCGGTCTTGTAGAGCGGGTTGTAGAAGGCCGCCTTGATCTGGAGGCTCTTGCCCGAGATCGCCAAATAGCGGTGGCCTTGGAGGCAGCCTTCGCTTCCAGTGGCGGCTTGGCCGGCTTGATAGCCCTGGGAGGCCGCCCAAGCCCTGGCCTCGCTTTCGTTGGAGCCGAGGATTTCGCGGGCTTCGGCGGTCGCGCCGAACGAAAGCCAAAGA
>DATEDP010000166.1 GCA_035281585.1 bacterium | reverse complement strand
ATTAAGGGGGATTTAAAGCGGTCGTTGGAAGAAAATGCCTAGAAATCAAACCCGATTGCTTTGCAGCGGCTTTTAAATCCCCCCTGCCCCCCTTTTTCAAAGGGGGGTAACTAACTAATCGCGGTACATGGCTTGGATCTGTGGCTCGTAGCGGGCTTGGATCTTGCTTCGCTTGAGCTTCAAGGTGGCGGTGATCAGGTCGTTGGCTTGGGAGAATTCTTCCGGCACGATCTCGAAGCGCTTGACTTGCTCGTAGGAGGCCAGGCTGGCCTGAGCCTCGCCCAGCGCCGCTTCCAGCTTTGGCTTCAATTGAGGATGCCGGCAAAGCTCCTCCCAGTCGAGCTTGGCCAGGTCGTCGTCGCCCAACGCGGCCAGGACATTCTCGCGATTGGGCACGATCAAGGCGCTCAAGTAAGCCTTGCCGTGGCCGAAGACCGCGGCTTGCAGGATCAAGGGATGCTTTTCCAGCGCCTGCTCGACCACCGAGGGAATGACGTTCTTGCCGTAAGAGGTGACGATCATCTCTTTGATTCGGCCCTTGATGGTGATGTAGCCCTCCTCGTCGATGCTCGCCTGGTCGCCGGTGTGGAACCAGCCCTCGGCGTCGATCGCTTCGCGGGTGGCCTCCTCGTTGTCATAGCCCAGCATCAGGGAGCTTCCCTTCACGAGCAGCTCGTCGTTCTCGCCCAAGCGGACCTGGACGCAGCCCAGCGGCAAACCGACGGTGCCGACCTTGTTGCCGTCGTGGGGATTGACGCTGACGGTGGGCGAAACCTCGGTCAGGCCATAGCCTTGCAAGACCTGGACGCCGATGGCCTGGAAGAACTCGACGACCGAGGGGTCGATCGGCGCCCCGCCGCAGATGACCCGTTTCAGCTTGCCGCCGAACTTCTTGCGGATCTTGCGGTAGAAGATCAGGTCGCCCAGCCGGTCGGCCGGCAAGCGGAGGAGCGAAAGCGGTCCACCGCGGTGGAGGGCCTGGCTTTGGCCGAGCAAAACCGAGAAGGCTTGGTAGAGCGAAGGCGATTGCTTGCGCAGCTTGTCGCGGATTCCGGTTTCGATTTTTTCGAGCAGCCGGGGAACCGCGTTGATCCGATCGGGCTTGAAGACTTGGATGTCCTCGACCAACTGGGCGATGCCCCGGCCGTAGCAGACGGTGGTGCCGAGAAAGAGCGGGCCGAGCAGGCCGGCATTGCGCTCGAAGGCATGGCTCAGCGGCAGGACCGAGAGGATGCAGCGGTCGCCGTCGGCTTGTACCGGGTCGTTGCCATGATTGACCGAGTCGATGAGGCCCCGATGACTGAGCAGGACTCCCTTCATGTCGCCGGTGGTGCCGGAAGTGAAAATGATCGTGGAAACCTCGTCGCCCTCGATCGGCGCTTCGGCGGCTGAGGGCCGGGCCGGCTGGTCCAGCAATTCGGGGATCGAGGTGAAGCGCCGGCCGGCCTTGGAGGAGGGCGCTTGGCCGGGCTCGAAGAAAACGACGCTGGCCACTTCGGTCGGCAGTCCGGCCAACAAGCTCGGGATTTTCTCGTTCACCCCGCTGCCGAGCAGCAAGGCCTTGGCCCGGGACTGGCGGAGAATTTTTTGGATCTGCTCGACCGTCAGGACGGTGTGCATCGGGACCAGGACCAAGCCCCGTTTGGCCACCGCCAAGTCGACCACCGCCCAAAGCGGCTGGTTCTCGGTCAAGAGGCCGACTCGGTCGCCGCGTTTCAGGCCCAGCAGGGGCAGAGCGGCGGCAAAGTCGTCGACCCGCTCCTTCAGCTCGGCATAGGTCCAGTGGCGGATCTTGCCGTCCTCGAGGAAGCCGATGGCGTTCCGCTCGGCATGGACCTTGGCCGATTCGGCGAAAATTTCGTAGAGGTTAGCCAATTTCCCACTCCTCCGCGAATTTTAGGCCCTGGGGCGGCCGTCTCCAAATGAAATATCGAAGCGGATTTTTGCACTCGGCGGATGAACCTTGCAGCGGCTGGATTTCGGGGCGCCGTCCGGAGGTTTAGTCTTGCGGCCAGGAGGAATCTATATGATCCACAATGCGACAAGAATCTCGATGATAGCGGCAGCCATGGTGTTCGCCGGCACGGCGCTCCATCCTGGATCGGCCGAGGCGGTGGGAAGCCACTGTCAAAAATTAACCGTTCCGGTCAACGTGGCCGGAGTTCCCGATGCCCATATGTATGGCGAGCTCTGCACGCCGATCGGGAGCACGCCCGACACGGTTCAGGTCCTGGTTCACAGCACCTGGTATAACCTGGAGTCTTGGGACCCGCCCCAGAACCAGTATTCCTACGTTCAAGCCGCGGTCGCCAAAGGCTATGCGACCTTCAACCTCGACCGCTTCGGCACCGGCCAAAGCAGCACGCCACCGGCCCATCTGGTGACGATCGACGTCGTCGAAGACACGATCCATCAGCTGATCGTCGGCTTGCGCAACGGCTCGATCGGCGGCCACGCCTATGACAAGGTCGTTTGGGTGGGAGCGTCCTTCGGGTCGGCCTATGGCTGGGTCAACGGCAACAACCATCCCGGCGACGCCGACGCCTACGTCCTGACCGGCATCCTGCACATCACCAAGCCCTCGTTCATCCAGCTGGTTCTGCCTCGTTCGATTTCGGCCTGCGACGATCCCGTGTTGCGGCATCGCAACTTGGACTGCAACTACATCACCAATCGCCTCGGAACCAAAGGCGACATCTATTACCACATGCCGACGGCGGCTCCGGGGATGGTGCCCCACGGGGTGGATGATGCTGTGATGCGGGACGTCGTATCGGCCTTCCTGCTGGCCGAAAGCGTCGCCAAGCTCGGCGGCATTCCCGACTTTCAGAATCCGGTGTTCGTCCCGATGCCGGTGGAGACCGACTATGCGCGGGGCATCCAAGTTCCGACCCTCATCGTGATCGGCGATCAAGACAAGATCTTCTGCGGAGCGCCCGACGGCATCGAATGCACCGAGCAGGGGATTCGCGACTGGGAATCGCCTTACTTCACGATCGTGCCGGACATCATCGTCATCCCCGACACCGGCCATGAGATCGCGCTCCACACGACGGCGCCGGCCGCTTATCAGCAGATGCTCAATTGGATCGATCAGAAGGTGGGTTTGTAGCAGGCCCTAGGGAAGGAGTGTTCACCGACGCTGCAAGGTCTCCGACGGGAGCTCACCGAACCTAGCTCGATAGTCGGAGGCCAAGCGGCCGAGGTGAAAGAATCCCCAACGCAAAGCCACATCGGTCACCGTCGTCTCGGCAGGGTGTGCGGCCAATAATTCGGCCCGCACCCGGTCGAGACGGCGTTGTTTTAACCAGGCCATCGGCGAGATTCCATGGGCTTTCTGAAAACCGTAATAGAGGGTCCTAATGCCGATCGAGGCGCCGGCGGAGATCTCCTGAATGCCGATGTCGCCGTCGAGGTTGGCCTCCATGAATTCCTCGGCCCGCTTGATGTACCAGGGGCTGGGCGGAGTCAAATAAGGATCGCCATGGAGCAGGTCGAGCAGCAGCGAGCCGAGCATCCGCTTGGCATGGCCGGCGGCTTTTTCGCCGACCGGCGAAGTGTCGAGGCGAAAGGCCTCGGCTTGGAGGAAGCGCAGGCAGTGGGCCAGGCTGGCTCCGGCGCCGGTGAGGGCCAGGGTATCCGGCACCTTGGAGGAGCCGGCCACTTCGGAGGGATCCATGGCGATGACCAGAAAGTCGGTGGCGACCGGACAATGCAACTTCAAGGGCTTGCCCGGCGGGATGAGGTGGGCGAGCTCGGTCGAGATGAGGTGGTTAGCGCCCTCGGTCCGCGCCTGGAAGGTTCCGCGAAGCGGGAACTGGATCAAAAAGGCCGGCAATTGTGGAGGAACTTCGATGTCGATCGGCTGATCGTAGCTGATGTTGGTGAAGGACAGCTCGCCGAGGCGGCGGTGATGAAGCTGGGCCTCGTATTTCTTAGCCCGGGGACGGAGGGAGAAGGGGCAGAACAGACCCTCCACGGCCTCACGGATCTCATCCAGGTCGGAAGTGCGAAGATCCACAGCCATTTCGTTCATCAGAGCCCCCCTGCGGGGGAAGATTGTAGCACCGAGTCCGGCTTTGGATGTCCTAAAAGTGCAAAAAAAGAAGGTGATGGTCAGTTCCACCAAGGCCATGATAACTAGTTAAATTTATTAAACAAATGGCAGTGTTTTTGAGGGGCAGAGGGCGATTCCAAAAAAATTTTGAGGGTTTGATTACAAAGATACTATTGCCCAACAATCCATATATAGAATACATTAATAATAATTCCATTTATGGAGAATGTCATGACAGGCCTCGCCATCGAAAAACAGACAATGACCGATGAAAAGATGGCTCAGTCGGGTCTTAAGGCCTTTTTCAAAATTGCCGAAGTTTGGGGCTTGAATCCGCAGCAACAGAAAACAATTCTGGGCATTCAAGCTCCATCAACTTTTTATAAATACAAAAATTTGGATGTTAAAAAATTACCCAAGGATACCCTTGAGAGAATTTCCTATATTCTGGGTATTTTTAAGGCATTGCAGATTTTACTGCCCGATGAGAAATCCTCCGATGCTTGGGTAAAGAAATCAAACACCGCTCCACTTTTTGGCGGCCGCTCAGCCTTAGATCGTATGCTCTCCGGCAATGTGGGTGATCTCTATGAAGTTCGGAAATATCTTGATGCCCAGAGGGGCGGATGGGCCTAAAAATCGATTGGCCGACCTTTCGATTGATCCCCTCCCGCGATCCCCCCATCAATGTTTTCGATAGGGTATCCAACCCCGAAGACTTCGACGCATTGTATGAAATTGAGGCGATGACCAATGATCGCCTGCGTGCGGAACAAAATTCGCTTCACTTGATGCCTAAGGAGGAGTGGGTTTTTGGCAACAATGCCAGTTACATCATGGCCCCTTTTCTCCATCTCAACCCGGAGGGAAGCCGATTTAGCGATGGTTCCTTTGGGATTTATTATTGCGCGAAAAACCTTGAAACCGCTCTCGAGGAGACCAAGTTCCATCGGGCAAATTTTATGAGGCGCACTCAAGAAAAAGCCATGCATCTTGAGATGAGATTAATTAAGGCCCGATTAAAAGGTAAATTTCACGATATTCGGAATAAGAACAAGGTTTCGCCAGATGTTTACGATCAAGAATCGTATGGAGCCGGGCAAAAATTAGGTCTTAAGCTTAAATCAGAAGGCAGCCATGGGTTATTATTTAAAAGCGTACGAGATTTAGTGGCAAAAAGAAATGATTGCGCCGCTGTTTTTAGACCTAAACTTTTATCCGATCCGCAAATTGGGGGCCATTTCATTTACGTTTGGGATGGAGCCCAAATCGCTTCGGTGTATGAAAAAAAATAAAGCCCAGGGCTTGGAGGTCCTGGGCTTTTAAAACTCGGGGACTAGGATTCGAACCTAGATTGATGGAGTCAGAGTCCATAGTCCTACCGTTAGACGATCCCCGAATGTGGCGTTTCTCTTAATGAAGACCGGGGGTTCGGTCAACGGCATTTTGAATGGCCGGCGGGCCGGTTATCGGCGTCGGCCGCCACCGCCTCGGCCGCCACCACCGCGATGGCCGCCGCCTCCACCGCTCCGATGGCCACCGCCACCTCCGCCACGGTAGCTGCCACCGCCGCCACCGCGTTCAAAACTATGGCCGCCTCCGCCACCGCCGCGGGCCATGTAGTTGTTATAATTGTGCGCCCGCTCGTTGCCCCTTTGGCGGTTGGAGTGATCCCGTTCCAGGCCCGAGCGGTTAGCGGTGTGAGCCGGGCCTTGGGTGGGGCGCTCTCGCGGAGTGTCGCGATGGGCCACTTGATCCGGGCGACGATCCTGACCGGCCGGCCGTTCGCGGGCACGGTCTTGAGCTGGGGCCCGATCCCGCTGCTCGCCCGGGCCCTGAGCATCCTTCCAATCCTTGCCCTGGCGCTCCTGCCATTTGCCGTCTTGATCGCGGCGGTAAACGTTTCCGTCCTTGTCGGCGAAGACGTTGTTTTGCCGGTCCTTCGCGACCTTCGAGCGATCGCCGATGTCGCCCCGGCCGCGATCGGCCATTTTATCGCCGCGGCCGGCCATCTTATCTCCGCGGTCGCCCATTCGATCGCCGCGGTCGCCGGCCCTCTCTCGATCCCGCTGGTCGATCCGAGCCCGATCCGAATTGCGGACGCGGTTTTCCTCCCGATTGTAGAGATTATTCTCGCGGCGGCTCCGGTCGATATTGATGTTGTCGGCATTGATGTCGATGTCGCGATAGCCCCCCGGCCCCCAATAACCGCTGCTCCCGCCAGGCCGATACCAAGCGCCGCCATTGGGGCCGCGGTAGGCCCAGCCGCCGGTGTAGGAATTGTAATAAGCCCCGTAGCCGTAGGTGCAGGGCCGCGGATAGTAATAGCTGCCGTACCAGGGGCGGTAGTAGTAGCCGGTTCCCCAAGTCAGGGCCGCGCCCAGCGCCGTCCCGAGCACGAAAGAGCCGATATAGCCGGCGGTGTAAGCGGCGGTCACTTCATCGTCGTCATCGTCGTCGTCCGGGTAAACATAGACGTACTTGGTGTTGTAGTTCGGATTGTCCGGCGGCAGGTCGTCGATCTCTTTGGGCCGAAGGTCCGAAACCTGATAAGGCCCTTCCGGCTTATCGGCGACGTACCAGACCCCCTGATCCACCGCGTAGTATTTGTCCCCGATCTTGGTGATCTGATTGGGCGTGTTCACGGCGTATTGCATCGAGGTGCCTTCGACCTGCTTGAAGTCGGGCGCGCCGTCGTAGGTGGGGTTGAATTTCGCGGTCTTCTTGTTGATCACCGTGGTTTGCGGAATTTCAGCGTCCATCGCCGCGTCAGCCGCCTCTTCGGTGCCGGGGATGCTCGCCAAGACGCCTTGCTTGGGGAAATCCTTCGGCAGCTTGCGGAAATCCTCGGGCAATTGGTCGGCTTGGACGAAAGTCCAAGGCCCTTCCAGCATTTTGGGATCGGCGGCGATAGCGGTCGCCGCGGCCGGAGCCGGAGCCGGCGGCGGCGGAGGCTGGATCACCGCCACTAGGCGCGACCAAATTCCACCAGCCGGCGATTTAGTCGCCGCGGTCGCGGGCGCCGCCGCGGCCGGCGCGGTGGCCGGCGCCGAAAACCAGCGGCCCGAAAGCATGACGTAATAGAGGTTCTTGGCCGGATCGAGGAAGATCACGTCGTCGGTGTTGGTCATGTAGCTCAAACCGGTTCCGGCGATCGCTGTCCACTGCGGCGCTCCGCGGCTGTCGAGCACCTCGGCCGGCTCCGAGGCCACGAAGATCTTGTCGGCTTGCCCCGGACCCTTGGTGGCGGTTTGGGCGGCGTCGGCCTTCGCCGTCAATTGGGCCACGGCCTCGGGCGGCTTCTCGATCACGGCCCAAGGGCCTTTCCAGTCGCTGGCCGAATACCAGCTTTCGCCGCGCAGGTACCAAGTCTTGGTGGCCGGATCTTGGAACACCTGGAAGGGCGTGTTCAAAACTTGCTGGATCGTCGAGCCGCCCACCGGCCGCAGGATCGGCTCGCCGTCGAAGTTCACCAAGATCGCGGTTTGGTCCGAATAGAATACCTTGGGCGGCTTATTGTTGAGATCCTGCGCGAGCTGAGCCGCCTTCTCGGCCGATTCCAAGGTGGTCAAGAGGCGGTCGAGCGAGCCCTTCAGCTTCCAACCGGTCATCTCGCGACTGACGACGTCGATGAACTTATTCTCTTGCTCCGGCGTCGCGTCCGGAAATTTGACCTTGGTCACTTTCACTTCCTGGACTTCGACCATCCGGGTGTCGCGGTCGGTGGCGACCTTGGCGTCGAACCAAGCCGCCCCGAAAACCGGCTCTTTCTCGCCGGCCATTGTCACCGAGACCGCCGCCCGGGCGGTTAACCGGTTGCCTTGAAAAGTTTCGGGCTGGGGCTGGTAGATGAGGATCGAGGCGTTGGGCGTGACGATTTCCCTGGGCCACTCGATCGGCGGGACTTCTTGGGCCAAGAGAATCCGGGGAAGAAGCAGGATGCAGAGAGCTCCTAGGCTTCGCTTCATGGCGCACCTCCACCAATATTCGCTCTTTTTTCCGGAACCAAGGGCCATTCTAAGGCTGCGGATGGAAAGGGGTCCAAGGTTTTTTGACCTAAAACCTTTTCGCTTGGCAAAATCCCGGCCGCCTCGCAAAATGGTGCAGCAATTTCAAGCGACAGGGCCGTCTCTGGGCTCCGGGTAAAGAATCAAAATTTTTTTAGCGCCGGCAACCTCGGTGCAGGGGTGATGATAATGATGCGTTTGCAACGATTGGGCCTTTTCCTATCCGCCGCTCTGTTCCTGCTACTGACGA
>DATEDP010000165.1 GCA_035281585.1 bacterium | reverse complement strand
TTTTATGAAACCGATCAGCGCTTGTTGACGAACGTAGAATTTTTCATGCTTCAAAAATTTTCTAAAATGTTCGATTTCTCCGATTCCACCGAGTCTCGCGAGAACCCTCGAAGCGATATCAGCGCACACCTCATCATGGAGAATGGTTTGAAGATCTTCCATCGTCTTGAATTCCCCGAAACGATCCAACGCCAATGCCGTTATAAAGCGCACCAGCCCATGCTCGTGCTTGATCAACTGCCACAAATCCGGAATGGCTTCCCTCATTTCCCAGTCGCACGCCGCCAGAATGGCTTTAATTTGGATCACAGCGTCCCGATCCTGCAAAAGGCGACGCAGCTCGTCGATGCCCTTGATTTGACGCCCCTGGATCAACGCGTCCGCGACCGCGCGCCGAATATAGCCCTCCTCCTCGCCCTGATCTAAAATTTCCCAGAATCGGTTGGCGAGTTGCGTAACCTCCAGTTTCTGCAAAAGGATTACGGATTGATAACGAAATGAGCTATTTTCGTGACTTAACAGGTCAACCAGGGCCGGAACCGCATCGGTGCCAATCGCCAAGAGAGCATTGGCCGATGATTCCCGGATTTCGGAAGAATCGTCGGCTAATCCGGCAATGAGATTTTGAATCTCCGAGTCCGGGACTTTCTTCCGCGCTCCATCTCGATAGGGCGATCCGCCTTTCGGCGCCGGGAGAATCAAGGATTCGGTCGTATCTGCGTCATTGAAAGCTTCGGCCGGCTTCTTTTTAAGTCGGTCGGCTAGCCAATGAAAGATCCCGCCCAAGGCGAAAGCGGCCAAGCCGCCGCCCAAGCCAGAAAGCCCACCTTGGCCGATCTCGGAAACCGCTGCTACCGCCGCCTGAGCCTCGGAGGCGCCGAGCAAGGTCGCCAAGCCGGCGCCAACACCCACCGCCAAACTCAAAGCGCTGCCGGCGCCGGATCCACCGAAAGATTTCGCCCCCGACATCGACTCGGCGCCGAGGTAGGATAGCACCGCGGCCAAGGCCCGGCGCTCGACGCCGTTCATGCCGGAATCGGCCTGGCGAGCCACGCTCTTGAGCAGATCCAGAGCTTTTCGCTCCGAATCGATCGCCGGATCGCGCCGAAATCTTTCCACGAAATCCCGCACCATCGCCAAGAAAGGAGCGCCGCCCGGCTGCTCGGTCGCCTCCTGAGGAGTGAGCAGTCGCTCGCGAGCGACCTCCTCGCGGAGAAACTCGCTCTCGCTTTCAAAGCTTTCTCCCCCTCGATCCACGCCGCTGTACCAAAAAGCTTCCAAGGCTCGGCGCACCGCCTGAACGTGGGCTTCCTTCACCTCATGGTGGAGGATGAGATTCACCGCTCGTTCCAGCTCGCCGTTCTTGAGCTGGAGGATGGATTCGACGCTTTCGGCCTTGGCTTGCTTCCGCAGCTCGGCGACTTCGGCCTCGGTCTTCTGCCCATCGGGAGCCGCCGGATTTTCCCGGGCCCGGGCCTCGAACTCGGCCAAGCTGGGCCGGGCCGCGAATTCCTCGTCCGAGCCGCCCGGCGTGCCGTCGACCGGCACAATCCGCAGCCCGCCCTTGGCTTCGGGCCAGGGCACAAAGGCAGTGGCATGCCTGTTGCGCATCTGGGCCTCTTGGCCTCGTAAATTCACACCGGTCAGGATGCCCGCCGGAATTCCAGCCTCCCGCAACAAAGCGACGGTGAGCAGGGTGAAGTCGGTGCAAACCCCGGCGAAGCGCTTCGAATCGGGAATCGACGGATCCCGGCGCCGCAATTCCTCCATCCGCCGCTCGGCGAGAAGGATTTGCTCGGCCGGCGATTTGCCGGCTTTTTCCGCCGAAACCTCTTGGTTGGCGGCATCGTACCAGCCCAATTCCCGAACCATCGTCTCGATGTAGACCACCTTCTCCTTGGGAGAAAGCGCCGTGAATTCGGGCCGCCGCAGCTCGGCGATCAAATCTTGCGGCAGGCCGGGAAGCGGCGCGGTCAGGTCGCGCCGCAGCTTCGGGTCGAGCCCGCGAAGGAAGGCCGAAAATTCGGTGGCGCTGGGATCCCGCATCGGCTCCGGCCGGGTCGACCTTTGGACGGAGTAGAGCAGCTTGACGACTCCGGCGGGCAGCTTCACCACCGACTCGCCCAAACCCTCGATGCCCGGCGAAAGCGGGATCTCCCGTCCCTTCCCATCGACCCCGCGGACGCGCTCCGGGAGAAGGCGCCCGTCATGGGGAATGGGCAGGGAAATTTTTCCGGCTCCCCGCACCTCGACCATCGTCAAGGTGGCCTCTTGAGCCGGCTCCGCGACTTCGCGGCGGATCGGGAGCTCGGTCTTTTCCCAATTTTGGGATTGTGGATCGAGCCGGCCGTAAATCCCGTCGACCAAGAAAGCCTCCATCGCTTCCCGGGACTGGAGCAGCGGGCGCTGATCTTGAATCAGGGGCGCTCCCCCGCCGGCCAAGATAAAAGCTTCACGGGCTCGAAAGACGTCGGCCAAGGACGGCGGCGGAAGACCTTGGGCCGGCGCCGGCTTGAGCAAGCCGGGGAAGAGGTGCTGGATTAAGAGTTTCGCGAGCTGGGCCGGGGCTCGGTCCGGAACGGCCGGATTGGTCTTGAGCAGCTCGCGGGCGGTGTCGCGGTCCATTGAGGAGAAGTCGGTGAGGATGCGCGCAACCTGAGGAGAGCTCCCCAGGCTTCCACCGGCCCGTTGCTTGGGGCCCGTCTCATCGCCCACCGTCTCGCGATCCAGATATTTTTGAATCTCGGGCAAGGAGGGTCGGTGAACCAAGTTTAGGAGGTTTAAACCTTCGTTCTCTTGCCATTCGGGAAGAAAACGCCAGAGAAAGGTCTTATGATCGCCGGCAAAGCTCTCGACAAGGGCATTGACGTCGATTTCATTAGCAAGCCGCGATCGCATTTCCTGGGCCCGTTTGGAATCCAAGCCAGCCAGGCTCCGGGCAATATGGTCTTTAAGTCCGAGATGTCCGGTTTTATCCAATTCCCGCCAAAGCTCTTCCCTCCTATTCCAGGCCTGTGGCGAGTCCAGCCCGGCCAGACTGACGACCAACTCCGTCTTGAGCAGAATGTCATTCTTGAGAGTGGCCGACTCCCAGAAGCGATCGCGCAAGGTCCAGGCTCGCTCCGAATCCAAACCGATCAGGCTTTCGGCGACGGACAGGAAATGGTTTTTGTCCTCATAGCCCAAATTTTGGCGAACTTTCCAAGCTCGCTCCGAATCCAAGCCGGCAACGCCTCTCACGACATCGATCTCGCTGACGCCTTCCTTCAGCAATTTTTCGCGCATGATCCAGGCTCGTTTCGAATCTAGGCCGGCCAGACCGGCGGCAATATCGTCCAGCAATTTCAATCTTTGGCCTTGCAATGCGATGTCCAAGAGACGATCCCGCATCGCCCAAGCTCGATCGGTATCCAAACCGGCGAGGCCTTGGGCGAGCAAGCCATGCTGCCAGGCCAGACCCGCCTTTCGGTCGGCTTGTTGGAAAAGGTTCTCGCGCGCGGTCCAAGCTTCTTCGGAATCCACGCCGGCGAGGCCCAGGATGATATAACCCAGCAGGTCGTCATCTTTCACCCTGAGGGCCTTGGTGAGCAGCCGGACTCGGATCGCCCAGGCCTCAGTGTTATCCATCCCGGCGAGCGACTGGGCGACTTTGGAAGCCTTGGCACCCAGGTCCAGCAGGCGATGCAGCTCCTCCGCGGCTCGACTCTCGAAAGCCGCGAGGCGCTCGCTCACGGAAGTCTTTTGACCTTCGGTTGGCTCCACCCGCCACTCCGGCCGCAGGCGCCAGACGAAGTTGGTGTAGTTCCCGGTGATTCCTTCGGCGACCGCGTGCTTTCCGTCGATCTCCCGAAACAATTCCCGCCTCATCTCCCAAGCTTTCGGGGAGTCCAAGCCGGCCAGGCTTTGGGCGATGTCTTCCTTGAGAAAGGAATTGTTGGTTTTCCTGGCCATCACCAGGAGGCCGAGCCGCATTTCCCAGGCTGGTGGCGAATCCAAGCCGGCCAGGCCTTTGGCGATGCTACCCATGAGCAGATAGCCGGTGGGTCTGCCCAGGGAGATATTCAAGGTCTCATGCCGCATCTTCCAGGCTTGCGGCGAATCCAAGCCGGCCAGGCTTTCCATGAGATGGGTGAGGGTCGATTTATCGTCATTCGCCATGGCGAGGCTCTGGAAATGCTTCCGCATGTCCCAAGCTTCCGGTGAATCCAAGCCGGCCAGGCCAAGGGCGACTAGGTTCGGTGCCGCCCCTTCAACCAAAAGCCGCCTTCGCAGGTCCCAGGCTTGCCGCGAATCCAAGCCGCTCAGGCCGGCGGCGACCGAGCCCTGCGATCCTCCTTGACTCAGGATTCGCTCGCGCATTTCCCAGGCCCGCGGGGAATCGAGGCCGGCGAGGCTCAAGGCGGCGGGAGTTGGATCGCCCCGCTCGCTCTCGATTTTGCTCTCGACCTCGGACAAAAAGCTCTCGCGCATTTCCCAGGCTTGCGGCGAATCCAAGCCGGCGAGGCCCATGACGACCACGCTTTTCGTCGTTCGCCCTTCATCCAAAAGTCGCGTTCTCAAATCCCAGGCCGCTTTCGAATCGAGGCCGGCGAGACCCTTGGCGATGTAACCGCCTTCCGAACCTTGGTCCAAAAGGCGCTCCAGCTCCTCCACCGCCCGCGCTTCGAAGGCTTCGAGCCGCTGCCGAACCGGATCAGGCTTCGAATCGGCGGCTTCCGCTTCCTTGGCCACCAGCCGATAGCGGTCGGTCTCGGCATCCAGCTCCACCCGCATCTCCGGGTGGGCCTGCTTGAGCTCGGCCTTGAGCTCTTGCTCCACCACGGCCTGCTTCACTTCTTGGATTTGGCGGAAGGCGGTGGCCTTGCCTTCGAAGAGGGGCTCCAGCTCTTCCAAATAGCGCCGGGCCATCCGTCTTCCCGGGGACTCCGAATCGGCGGCCGAGGCCGACGAGGTAGCGTGAGGCAGCGGCTTCCGAGTTATGAAAGCATCGAGATAAAAGTCATCGACCGCGGCGAAGGCTGGGCCTAGCGATCGATGACGAGGAGGCTTCATCAGCTTCTTAGGAAGGTATCCGGGAAAAAGTTCGGCTTGATTTTCCGGCCCCGGCAACCAGCCGATTAACCTACGCGCGAGCCTGATAAAATTCTCGACCTCGGGCTTGTTCTTGCTCCAGATTTGAAGTTGAGCAACCAGCTTTCGGTAAAGCTCGGGGTGTTTTAAGACGAAGGCCGGGGTCGTTATCGTGTTCTTCAATTGGGCAGGATTCAAATTCAAGCGCCCTGCTAACTCCAAGCCGTCTTCGACCGAATGTTCCAGGACCCGGGCGACAAGCTCCTCCTCTTGGCCGGGCCGGTTCAATCGAACAAGGCCATCCAAGAGCTTCTTGCGGCGCTCACGATAGGGCTCCGGTGGGGCCGTCGGCTTCGAACTGCCCGAGCCAAACACGATCCCCAGCGCCAGCGAAGCTAGACCGGCCGCCAAGGGCCAGATCCCTCCGCTACTCGCAGCCTGGGAAGCCGCCTCCGCTGCCGCATGGGCTTCGGAGGCGCCGAGCAAGGTCGCAAGACCGGCACCGGCGGTCAGAAAGAATCCGAGGGGGCCATCGAGCTTGGTTTTTTTGATCTTTCCGGTGAAAAGCTCCGAATCTACTTCGACGGCCTCCGCTTCTGCTTTGGCTTCCAGCTTCACCTTATCCGAAGCGTCGGTTGACGGAATGAGATCGAGGACTCGGAACCTTGGATCGAAGCTTTTGCCCTCGATGATCTCACGTTTTTCTAAAACCCAGCTTAGAAATGTCGATTCTATCTCATCCCAACGTTTCTTTTCGATCGGGTATTGCTTGATGACCGAATTTAACCAAGCCCAGCCTCCCAACAGATAGGAGGGCATGAAATAATACCGTGCAAGTTCGATCGGTAGTAACATGATGGCGATTTCGGGCATCGCCAGAACCGAGGCGAGACTGCCGCCGGCCTTTAGGTAGAAATTCAACTTGGATAAATCCAACTGCCGGGTAAGTTTTTCTTGTAAAAGATCGAAGGCTTCCAAACAATCGATCCTTTGCTCGAAACTCAGGGCGCTGCCAGCGATGAGCTCCAGAGCCTTCACTAAAGCAAAGGGACCGAGGATCTCGGCATCGGACACTTTATTCGAAGGGTGGTCCGAGCCTTTGCTCTTCCTCGACACCAGGGTACCAAACCAATCCAGTGGGAAAGGCGTTTTCTTAGCCAGTTTCAAGAGCGAGAGCGCCGTAGAAGCACGGCGCTGGTCATCGGGTTTCAATCGCAGGGCCTCGGCGGCATGGGATTCAATCAGGGCCAAGCGGATCTTCGCTTGGTTGAGAGAGCCGATCCCCTCCTCGACAGCAACGGGTGAAGGGCTGCGGTAGTCCTTCGCTTCCACGACTTCTCCCTCAACGGTCCCCTCACTATCCTCCTTGCCAGATCCGCCCAAGCCGTCGACTCCCATCATCATCCACATTGGCGCAAAGATGGGATTGAGGAGGGGATTTCTGCGCGATGCAGGCTCCTTCTCCTCAGCGGTCTTTTCCAAGGTCTTGGCCTCGACTTGCCCCTGGAAGTTCTTGGCGAGAGCGCCGATTTGGAAGCCACCGCCGGCCAAGCAGAGTTTGAAGAGCTCCTTGATTTCGCTGGGGCTCAAGGCATTGGCCTTGCCGTCGAGGGTCTTGCGGAGCTGCTGATCGACGGTTTCTTCGAGGGTTTCGAGAGCGGTATCGCCGGCTAATCGAGTCAAACCACCGGGATTGAGATAGCGGGTGGCTAGATTCCTTAGCGTGTTGCCTTCCAAGGCCTGGCCGACGCTGCCGGCCGCCGGCATCACCAGGGCCATCGAGGCGCCGGTCGAGACCGCGTCCTTCACCCAAGTTTCGATCGTATCTCTTTCGGTCCGGACTTCACCGGTGGTGGTGGCGACGGCGTTCTCGGCGGTCGCGATGTAAGCGCCCCAGAAGAAGCCTCTTAACATCTTGTCGGCTAAGAAGACGGCCTCGGCGCCTTCGACCGCCAAGCTCGCTCCTCGAGTGGCCTGGGCCGTGCCGAGGATCATCGCCACCGTCTGGACTAGGCCGATCACCTGCTCGGTTCCGTCCATCTCGGCGGCTTGGAAGGCCTCGTAGAGGATGCCATCGGGCTTGATCAGCTCGTTTAAGCGCTCAAGCTGGGCTTCGACCTCTTCCTTGGTTTCGGCGCCTTGGAGGGATTCGATCAATTTGGCCAGCTCGATGTTGGCCGCGTCGATCTCGGCGTAGTCGCCGACGGCCAAGTGA
>DATEDP010000164.1 GCA_035281585.1 bacterium | reverse complement strand
TCCCGATTTTCCGGCCGAGATCCGGGCGCCGGCCGGCTCCCTGCCCGGCGTCAGCGCCTTTCAGCTCAATTTCTCGAGCCACGACATCCGGACTCCCGGCGACGCCCCCGACGTCTTGGTCGCCATGAACCCGGCGGCCCTCAAGACCAATTTAAAAGACTTGCCGCACGGCGGGTTGCTCATCGTCAATCAAGACGCCTTCAACGAGCGCAACTTGGAGCGGGCCGGCTACGCCGCCGATCCCTTGGCCGACGGCTCGCTGAAAGACTATCGGCTGGTGGCGGTGCCGATCTCGAGCCTCAATCAAACCGCCCTCGAAGGCACCGAGCTGAGCAACAAGGAAAAGGACCGCTGCAAGAACTTCTTCGCCTTGGGGATGATGTACTGGCTCTACGACCGGCCGCTCGACGTGACGATCCATTGGATCGAGAAGCAATTCGCCAAGAAGCCGGCGGTGGCCCAAGCCAACATCACCGCCCTGAAATCGGGCTTCCATTACGCCGAGACCGCCGAGATCGTTCCGGCCCATTACCGGATCAAGCCGGCCCAGCTCGAGCCCGGCAAATACCGCAACTTGATGGGCAACACCGCCACCGCGATCGGCTTCGTCACCGCGGCCGAGCTGGCCAAGACCCCCTTGCTCTACGCCAGCTATCCGATCACCCCGGCCAGCGACATCCTCCATGAGCTTTCCAAGCTGAAGAACTTCGGCGTCCGCACCGTCCAAGCCGAGGATGAGATCGCCGCCATCGGCGCCGCCATCGGCGGAGCCTTCGGCGGCTGCATCGCCATGACCGGGACCAGCGGCCCCGGCTTGGCCCTGAAGAGCGAGGCCCTCAACTTGGCGGTGATGGCCGAGCTGCCCCTGATCGTCCTCGACATCCAGCGCGGCGGGCCCAGCACCGGCCTGCCGACCAAGACCGAGCAGGCCGATTTGCTGCAGGCGATGTTCGGCCGCAACGGCGAGAGCCCGGTGCCGATCGTCGCGCCGGCCACGTCCTCCGACGGCTTCGCGATGGCGGTCGAGGCGGTGCGCATCGCCGTGAAATACATGACGCCGGTGCTTTATCTCTCCGACGGCTACCTGGCCAACGGCAGCGAGCCCTGGCGCATTCCCGACAAAGCCGATTTGAAGCCGATCGAGATCCATCATCCGATCGCCGAAGCCGGGCGCTTCATGCCCTACCGGCGCAACGAGACCAGCTTGGCCCGGCCCTGGGCGATTCCCGGCACGCCGGGCCTCGAGCACCGCATCGGCGGCTTGGAGAAAGAGGACGTCACCGGCAACGTCAGCTACGACCCCCTCAATCATGAAAAGATGGTCAAGCTCCGCGCGGCCAAGGTCGCGGCCATCGCCCAGGACATCCCTCCGCTGAAGGTCCAGGGCCCGGCCCAGGGCGAGCTGCTGATCGTCGGCTGGGGCTCGACTTACGGCGCCATCGCCACCGCGGCCGAGATGCTGCAGCGCGAAGGCGCGGCGGTCGGCGCGGTCCACCTCCGCCATCTCAATCCCTTCCCGTCCAATCTCGGCGAAATATTGCGCAGCTTCGAGAAGATTTTGGTGCCGGAGCTGAACCTGGGCCAGCTGGCCATGCTGTTGCGTGCGAAGTATTTAGTGGAAGCCCGTTCCTTGCCCAAGGTCCAGGGAAGGCCGTTCCGCATTTCCGAAATCTTGGAGGGCGCCCGCGCCCAGTTGAAGCGCGCGCCACGGGAGGTGAAGCATGCTTCCGGCGAACGATAGCGCCGCCCTCACCCGCAAGGACTTCATCAGCGACCAAGACGTGCGTTGGTGCCCGGGCTGCGGCGACTACGCCATCCTCGCGACCTTGCAGAACGTGCTGCCCAAGCTCGGCATCCCCCGGCACAACTTCGTCTTCGTCTCGGGCATCGGCTGCTCCAGCCGCTTTCCCTATTACTTGGAAACCTACGGCTTTCACACCATCCACGGCCGGGCCCCGGCCATCGCCACCGGCCTCAAGACCTACCGGCCCGAGCTCTCGGTCTGGGTGATCACCGGCGACGGCGACGGCCTCAGCATCGGCGGCAATCACCTGATCCACGCGCTGCGCCGCAACGTCGACCTCAAGATCCTGTTGTTCAACAACCGGATCTACGGCCTGACCAAAGGCCAGTATTCGCCGACCTCCGAGTTCGGCAAGAAGACTAAATCGACGCCCTACGGCAGCGTCGACTACCCGCTCAACCCGATGAGCCTGGCCCTGGCTTCCGAAGCCACCTTCGTCGCGCGGACCCACGACACCGATCCCAAGCACATGGCCGAGGTTTTTCAGGCCGCCGGCGAGCACCGCGGCTCGGTCTTCGTCGAGATCTACCAGAACTGCGTCATCTTCAATGACAATGCCTTCGACGCCATCGACGATCGGAGCTCGCGCGACGACCACAGCCTCAAGCTCACCGCCGGCCAACCATTGATCTTCGGCAAAGACCGGAATAAGGGCATCCGCCTTCGGGGGCTCGAACCCGAGGTGGTGGAGTTCGATCCCAAGAAGACGCCGAGCGACCTGCTGGTCCACGATCCGCTGGCTTCCTCGCCGACCTATGCCGAGTTCCTGGCCCGGATGGACCTGCCGCGCTTCCCGGTCCCGATCGGAATTTTCCGGGCAGTGCAGCGGCCGACCTACGATCAATTGGTGAACGACCAAGTTCAAACCGCCATCCGGACCCAAGGCCCGGGCGATCTCGAGAAGCTCTGGCAATCCGGTGACACTTGGGAGGTGAGGCCGTCATGAAATGCCCCTTCTGCGGCCACCACAACATCGCCGGCGAAGACGACTGCGAAAAATGCGGCGAGGACCTCACCGCTTTCGACGGCGTTCGGCCGGTCGGCCGCTTCGAAAAGAGCCTGGCCCGCGACGCCCTGGAAGTTTTGCCGGGCAAAGCCCCGGTGGTCGTCGGTCCCCAAACCCCCTTGGGCGAGGTGGCCGAGCACCTGGCGCGGGAGAACCGCTCGATCCTGGTGACCGATGGCCAGCGCCTGATCGGCATCGTCACCGAGCGCGACTTGCTCTTCAAGGTTTTCGGCAAAGTTCGCGATTGGCGCCACCTGCCGGTGGCCGACTTCATGACCCCATCGCCCGAGAGCTTGGAATTCTCGGACAAAATCGCCTATGCACTCCACAAGATGGCCATCGGCGGCTACCGCCATTTACCCTTGCTGAAGGAAGGCCGGCCCGAGCGGGTGGTCAGCGTCCGCGACATCCTGGAGTATCTAGCGGAAATGTTTCCCGAAGCCGTCGGAATCCATCAATAGCCCCGAAAATCCGCCAAAATCCGTTGACCCTCCAAAACGCGCTGGGCTATAGCCCTAGAAATTCTGTAGCAAGGGGCTTTAGCCCCGCCGGTCAAAAGGAGATTCCCCGCATGATCCAAGTCACCCAGAAGGCCCCCGACTTCAAAGCCACCGCCGTCATGGAAGACGGCTCGTTCAAGGACATTTCACTCGCCGATTACAAGGGCAAGAAGGTCATTCTTTTCTTTTACCCGCTCGACTTCACCTTCGTCTGCCCGACCGAGATCCTGGCTTTCAGCGAGGCCGTCGAGGAATTCAAGAAGCGCAACACCCAAGTGATCGGCGCTTCCATCGACAGCCATTTCTCGCACTTGGCTTGGCGCAAGCTGCCCCGGGCCGAAGGGGGGCTGGGCGACATCAAGTATCCGCTGCTCGCCGACACCACCAAGGACATCAGCCGCAAATACGGCGTCCTGCTCGAAGGTGCCGGCATCGCGCTCCGCGGCCTCTTCCTGATCGACGAGGAAGGCGTTCTCCGCCACCAAGTCGTCAACGACCTCCCGCTGGGCCGCAGCACCGAAGAGGCGATCCGGGTGGTCGACGCCCTCACCTTCTTCCAAAAGAACGGCGAAGTCTGTCCGGCCGACTGGAAGCCCGGCAAGGACACCATCAAGCCGACGGTCAAGGACTCGAAGGAATACTTCAAGAAGCACGCTTAGGCGGTCATTCGGTTCAAGCTCTCTTCGCGCCGAATTCTCCGGACCACCGAGTGCATCCAGGCCAGGCAGCCCGCGGTCAAGGCCAGCAGTAAAATCCACGGGGTGGACCAAAGGCCGGTTTCCTGCAGCAAATACCCGAACAGGGTTGGCAGAAAGAATCCACCGAGCCCACCGAAGACTCCGACCAAGCCGCCGACCACCCCGACTTCGTCGGGAAAATAGTCGGGGATGTGCTTGTAGATCGCCGCCATGCCGATGCCCATGGCGAGGCCGGCGAGAAAGACGATGAAGGTAAAGACCGCGACCGGCGGCCTTAAACCCGCCAGCAGCGAAAAACAGACCAAGATGGTCGCCAAGACGCCGTACATGGCGCTCCGGGCGCCCCAGCGGTCTGAAATCCAGCCGCCGGCGGCTCGAATCGCGCCCGAAGGAAGGCTGAAGCAGGCCGCGAGGAATCCGGCCGTGGCCAGCGGCAAGGCGTAGACGTTCACGTAATAGGGAATCAGCCATTGCGACAGGCCGACGAAGCCGCCGAACACCAAGAAGTAATAAATCCCGAAGCGCCAAACCCGGACATGCTTGAGCGGAGCCAGCCTTTGGAGGAAGGTCTTCTCCCTGCCCCGCTCTAATTTCCTCCCGGGCGTCAAAACGTAGAAGAGAATGGCCATCGCGGCCAGCGCCAGCGCGCAAATCTTGGGCAGCATTCGCCATGCCTCCGGCGAAGCTCCGCCCGCCGTGAGGTATTTGAGGAGAATCGGCGCCCCGATGCTGGTCAAGCCGGCTCCGATATTGCCGAAGCCGAAGATCCCCAGGGCCGAGCCCTGCCGCTCCCGCTTGAACCAAAGCGGAATGGAGGCGACTCCGACCGCGAAAGAGGCGCCGGCCAAGCCGAAGCCGAAGCTCGCGAGCAGGAAGCCGAGGTAGCTGTCGGCGTAAGCCAGCAGCCACATCGCTCCAGCGGCGAAAATCATCAGGACCGAAAAGACCGGCCGACCGCCGCAATGGTCGGTCAGCATGCCGACCGGCAACCGGGTGACCGAGCCCGTGAAAATCGGAGCCCCGATCAGCCATCCAATCTGCGCTTCGTTCCAGTGATAAATTCCCTGCTTGACCAGGAAAGTGACCAAGACCCCGTTCATCACCCAGCAGCCTAGGCAGAGCATGAAGGCCAAGGTGTTCATCCCCAGGACCCAGCCGGCTTTTTTCGATTCGTCCAGTTTCATCGGCCCTCGATTAATTCCCGATATTCTTCCGGGGTGTTAACGTTCGCTAAACCATCGACCGCTCCCTCCTCGCTGTACTCGAGCCCGGCGGCGCCGTTCCGGGTCAAAAACTCCTGCAAGCCGTAGCGGCCAATCTCGAGACTTTGACGCAGGGCGGGAAGCAGCCTCGAATGATAGATCCCGCAGAGCGGCTCCCAACGCTCGCGCCGCCGATAAACCAAGGCCGGGAACTCGGGCCTCCAAGCTTGGAGCAGCCGCTCGATATCCGGCGGCCCGAGCCGAGGCAGATCGCAGGCCGCGACGAAGACCGCCGGAGCCCGGCTGCCAGCCAGGGCGGAATAGATGCCGTTCATGGGCCCGCCTTCGGACATCCGATCGACCAAGGTCTCCATGCCGGCGAATTCGGCCGAGTCTTCGTGAAGGACCACATAGGCTTGGCCGAAGGTTTCTCTCAGCAGTAAGTAAAGCCGTTCCACGAAGCTCGATTCGCCGAATTTGGCCCAGGCCTTGGGACGGCCGAAGCGCCGGCTTTTCCCGCCGGCCAGGACGATCCCTACGCAGGAAGGCAGGCGACCCATGCACAGCTCCCATCGACATAAGTCTCGCGTTTCCAGATCGGAACCGAGCGCTTGATTTCCTCGATCAAAAACCGGCAGGCGGCGAAAGCCTCCTCGCGATGGGCCGCCGCGACGCCGATCCAGACCGCGGCCTCCCCGATGGGGATCCGGCCGATCCGATGGACGATCGCGATCTTGGAGGGCTCCCATCTCGTTCGCGCTTCCTGGGCCGCCTTGGCCAAGATCTTCTCCGCCATCGGCCGGTAACATTCGTAGTAGAGGTCTCGGACTTTTCGGCCTTGGTGATGATCGCGGACTCGGCCCTCGAAGATCGCGACCCCTCCGCAAGTGGGGTCATCAAGAGCCTGGTACAAGGCCTCGGTCGCGATCCTTTGCTCGGTGATTTGGAGCCGAAGCATGGCTTAGCCCCCCGACAGCGGAGGCAGCAGGGCCACCTCGTCGTCGTCCCGCAAGAGAGTCTCCATCGGGGCGAAGTCTTGATTCACCCCGAAGCGCAGGCACTTCAGCACCTCGGCTCCGGCCTCGCACCCGCGGAAGATCTCCTCCGCCAAGCGCCCGAGAGTCGCGCCCGCCGGCAAAGAGCAAACCTTCTCGCCCTGGCCGAAGAGGTCGCGAAGCGAGGCGAAAAACAGCACTCGAACCCGAATCTCGCCGCCCATCTACCCGGCCCTCCCTTCCAGCGCGTGCACTTCGACTTCGGCTCCGGCTTCGAGCGGCCCTTCCCGAGGCGGCACCTGGATCAGGCAATTGGCTTCGGCCAAGGCCTTCAGCATGTGAGAGCCCTGCCCCGAAAGCGGCCGGACCGCGGACTGACCTTGGTGGCTCCTCGACCGGCCCCGCAAAAACACCGTCATCTTAGCGGAGGGCTGCAAGGGCTCTTCCAAGAGAGCCCTTTCGACCGAGTCGCGGGCCGGAATTCCTTGCATCGCTAAGAGCGCGGGCCGGACGTATTCGTGGAAGCAAACCCAAGCCGAAACCGGATTGCCGGGCAGCCCAAAGACCAGCGTTCGGCCCTTCTTGCCGAAGAAAAGCGGCTTGCCCGGTTTTTGCGCCACCTTCCAGAAGACGGTGCGGATGCCGAGGCGGCCGAACGCCGATTTGGAAAAATCGTAGTCGCCGACCGAGACGCCTCCGGTCAACAGGATGACGTCGGCCCGCTCCAGGGCCGTTCGCAGAGCGCCGGTCAGCCGCCCTTCCTGGTCCCCAACCTTTCTCGTCAAGCCAGGCTCCAGGTGAAGCTCGCGCAGCGCCGCTTCCAGCATGGCGCCGTTGCTGTCGTAGATCTTTCCGGAGGGGAGCTTCCTTCCCGGCTCCACCAACTCGTCCCCCGTGACGATCAGGGCGACGCGGGGGGGCCGCCGGATCAAAACGCGAGGAAAACCCACATTGGCCAAGAGACCCAACGACCGGGAATGGAGCTGGCTGCCTTTCGGCAAAACGAGATCGCCTTTCGCCAGCTCCTCACCTCGTCTCCGAATATTGGCGCCGGCCGGGACCGGCCGCGCGATTCGCACCTCGCACTCCGTCGCCTCCACCATCTCCTGAATGACGACGGCATCGGCGCCCGGCGGAATCGCGGCTCCGGTCATGATGCGGTAGGCCTCGCCCGAGCGGAGCGGACGGCGCCCGGCATCGCCGGCTCGGCGGATCCCGGCGATGCGCAAACAGCGGGGATTTCCCTCGGTTGCCCGGAAGGTGTCACCGGCCTTCAAGGCATAGCCATCCATCGCGGAATTATCTTCGGGTGGAAGCGGGACCGGCGCGCGGAGATCTTGCGCCAAGACGCGGTAAAGTGCATGGGCGAGCGGAACTCGCAGGTTCCCCAGGAGCCTCGACTCTTTCAGAATCTCCTTTTTGGCGTCGGTGACGCTGATCATAATACCTTCCCCAGCATTTGAACGGCGGCAACCAGCACCACGACCGCGGTCAGTCTTTGAAGAACCGCGGGAGTTAAGCGCATCGCTCCGAGTCGAGAGCCCACGATTCCGCCCAGAAGGGCGGCGAGCAAGCCGGGCAACAATTCCGGCGCCTCCAGCGTCCAACCGCGGCTCAAGGTCTGGCCCAACAAGCCCGACAAGGAATTCCACAAGATGAAAAGACTGGAAGAAGCCGCGATCTGTCTCGAATCAGCCCAGCGCAGCTTGAACAGAAGGGGCGCCAAGAAAATTCCGCCGCCGACGCCCACGGCACCGGAGAGAAGCCCGATCACCGCACCGGCCGGCAAACCAATCCGCCAAGCGGTCTTCCAAGCCGGCGGCTTGACGTCGCGGTCGCTCGAAGGGGAAAAGGCCAAGCGCCAGCCGGCCGCCAACAAGCAGACGGCGACGAGCGGCACGACCCACCCTTGGGGCAGGCCGAGGCGGCTCCCGAGATAAGCGTAAGGCAAAGAGGCCGCCAGGAAAGGCAGGACGGTCCGGGGCGCGAAATGCCCGGCCCGGGCGAAGCCGTAAAATCCCACGCTCGTCACGACGAGGTTGCAAAGCAGCGCGGACTCCCGAGCCGCTTCATGGGAAAGGCCGGCGGCCAGCAAAAGCGCCAAATAGCCCGAGCCGCCGCCGAAACCGACGGTCGAGTAGATCAAGGCGATCAAAAAAATCAGCGGTGCCAGGAGGATGGAATCCATTCAATGCCCTCCTCCGGCCAGCATCGGATAGACATGGAGCAGCGCCGGGAAGACCGCATCCATGGATTCGGCGGCCCCGCGCGAGGAGCCCGGCAAGTTGAGGATCACCGTTCGACCCCGCAGGCCGGCCAAGCCCCGGGAGAGCATGGCGTAGGGAGTGCGGCGCTGGCCGAAGCCGCGAATGGCCTGCATCACCGCCGGCATCTCGCGCTCCAAGACTTCGGCGGTGGCTTCGACCGTGACGTCGCGGGGGCCCAAACCGGTGCCGCCGGTGGTCAAGATCAGGTCGATCCCATTCTCGCAATGGGCCAGCAAGCGATGGCGAATCTGAGTCGCCTCGTCCGGCAAGATTTCGTAAGCGACGCTCGCGATGCCCATCTCGCGCAAGCGCGACTCGAGAAGCTTGCCCGACTTGTCCTCCCGTTTGCCCTGATGCGTTCCGTCGGATGTCACCAGCACCGCGGCCCGGAATCCATCGGGGATCTTTTGGTCGAAGTCGCCCTTGCCGCCGCTTTTCGAGAGCAGCTTGGTCTGAACGATCTCGAGTTCCGAATCGATCGGCTTGAGCATGTCGTAAATGGTGAGGGCCGCGACCGAGGCCGCGGTCAGCGCCTCCATCTCGACGCCGGTCTTCCAGATCGCACTAACCGCCACCGTGACGACAACCTGCTCGGCCTCGACTTTCAAATTCACCTCGACTCCGTCGAGCGGCAAAGGGTGGCAGTAAGGGAGAAGCTCCGGGGTTTTTTTGGCCGCCATCACCGCCGCCGTTTTCGCCACGCCCAAGACGTCCGGCTTCGGCACCTCGCCGGCCTGCATGCGCCGGATCGTCTCGGGGTGGGCCTTGATGCAGCTTTGGGCCGTGGCGATCCGGAGCGTTTCGATTTTGTTCATGACATTGATCATCGGAAACCTTTCATCATCCCCCTACCGACCGGATCAGGCCGCTTTCTTCGGGACGCGGATGCTTCTTCGAAACTGCGGCCCAGGGATGGCTCGCGGGCTTTCTCGAGACCGCTCGGCGGATTTCCCGTTGCAGCTCGGCGGTATCGGCGCCGGCGGCGAGCGCCGGCTTAAGATCATATTCCAGCTTGGAAAAGAGGCAGAGGCGGACCTTCCCGGTCGCGCCGACCCGGATCCGCGAGCAAGTGGAGCAGAAAGGCTCGGTCATGGAGGCGATGAAGCCGACCCGGCCCTTGCCGCCGGCCAGGGCATAGCTCTCCGCCACCTCGCCGTTGCGCGGGATCCGGATGAGTCGGCGGCGCTCGGCGGCCCGGGAGCGCAGTCCAGCAATCGGCAGGCTTGCCTCCCGGCTCCAGCCGCCGCCGCACAAGGGCATGAACTCGATGAAACGGACCTCCAAAGGATGGGCGTAGGCCAGCTCGACGAAGTCGTCGATTTCGGCCTCCGAGATTCCCCGCATCGCCACGACGTTGACCTTGACCTTGAGCCCGGCTTCCAAGGCGCGAAAGATGCCTTCGCGGACCCGTTCGAAGGACCCCGAGAGCGTCAGCTCGCGAAAGCGCGCGGGGTCCAAGCTGTCCAGGCTGACGTTGACCCGCATCAGGCCGGCGGCTTTCAGGTCCGCCGCCAGCTCGGGAAGCCGTTCGCCATTGGTGGTCAAGGCCAAATCCCGGATTCGAGGAATGCTGGAGAATCGAGCCACCAGCGAGACGATGTCGCGGCGGAGCAAGGGCTCGCCGCCGGTCAGCCTCAGCCTCCATACCCCCATCTCGGCCAAGGCGCGCACCAGGCGCTCCATCTGCTCCGGCGTGAGATAATCCGATTTCGGAAGCGAAGCGATGCCTTCGGGCGGCAAGCAGTAGACGCAGCGGAATTGACAGCGATCCGTCACCGAAAGGCGGAGGTAAGTGATTCGCCGGCCCTGAGAATCGAAAAGATGGGCGTTCGTCGACCCGCTCACGCCGGCTCCTTAATCTTAATGGTCAGCAAACCTTGACTCTCGGTGACTTCAAAGGCCTTGACGCTCTCGCCGGCTTCGCTGCCGGCACCGGTCCGGATGTCGAATTTGTGGCCATGATAGGGGCACACCACCCGCTGGTCATCGATGACGCCTTCGCACAAGGGGCCTTGGCGATGGGGGCAACGGTTCTGAATGGCGAACACCCCGCCGGAGCGAGTCCGGAAGACCGCGATCTCTTCCCGGCCGACGACGAAGCAGCGGCCTTGCCCGAGCGGAATTTTTTCCAAGGATCCAATTTCGAGAGCGTCGGTTTTATCCATTGTTATTGGCCTCATTTAAGAACTGGACCAATTGCGGTCCGGTGAATTGATGGGGATAGGCCGGTAGCTCGGCCTCTTTCCAAGGATCGACGTAAGAGTCGACCGCCCGCTGAATCTCCTCGTCCAGCCTTTTACCGAGACCCAGCTCATCCTCGACCAAGAGGGATTTCAAGCGGGCGATGCCGATCCTTTCCACGAAACCGTAGGTCCGCTCTTGGTATTTGCCATGCTCGCGGTAATACTGAATGAAGCGGCCGACCAGCCGCAGCACCTCGTCGGGCGAGTCGACCGTGGCAAAAAGATCGGCCTTCCGCACGGTCGCCCCGGCGGCGCCGCCGATGTAAATCTCCCATTGCCCGCCCTCGATCCCGACCACTCCGATGTCCTTGACGTAGGCCTCGGAGCAGTTTCGGGGGCAACCGGCCACCGCCATCTTGATTTTGTGCGGAGACTCGATGCCCTGGAAGCGGTGCTCGATCTCCTGGGCGAGGCCGATCGAGTCGCCGAGGCCGTAGCGGCAGAAGTCGGTGCCGACGCAGCTCTTCACCGTGCGCACCGACTTGGTGTAGGCATGGCCGCTGGGGATGCCCAGATCCTTCCAAATGCCCGGCAGGTCCTCTTTTTTCACGCCCAGCAAGTCGATGCGCTGGCCGCCGGTGATCTTGACCATCGGAACTTGGTATTTCTTCGCCACCGTGCCGATGCGAATCAGCTCGTCGGCGGTGGTCACCCCCGCATAGATGCGGGGCACGACCGAGAAAGTGCCGTCGCGCTGGATGTTGGCGTGGACCCGGTCATTGATGAAGCGGGCGTCCCGCTCGTCCTGGTACTCCTCGTGCCAAATCGAGCGCAGCAGCGAAGCCAGGCCGACCTTGCTGTCGGCATCTTCTTTGCCGCCGGCCAGTTCGCGGAACACTTCGGAAACGGACTTGAGATTCTTGGCCTTGATCGCCGCGATCAACTGGGATTTTTCCAAGGAAATTCCCGGGACGTAATAGTGCTCGCTCTCGTCGTAGCCCACTTCGCCGGCGTAGGCCTGGATCAGCTGGGCGATGAGCCCCTTGCAGGAGCCGCAGCCCTTGCCGGCCTTGGTCGCCTGTCCCACTTTGGCCACGCTGGCGCAGCCCCGGGCCTGGACCGCCTCGCAAATCTGGGCCTTGGAAACGCCGTTGCAGTTGCAGATCTGGGCCCCGTCGGGCAGGGCCGTCACGTCCACCAGCGACGGGACGTTGGTGCCGCCGAAGAGCAGGTCGGCCTTGCGCTCCGGCAGCTCCCCGCCCTCCTTGAAAAGCCTCATCAAGACATCGAAGGAATCGGTCTCGCCGAGCAAGATGGCGCCGGCAAGCTTGTTTTCCCGGATGATCAGCTTTTTGTAGAGGTTCTGTTTCGGCTCTCGGTAGACCACGACCTCGTCGGCTTCGCCCGCCGGGTCGACCTCGCCCAAGGAGGCCAAATCCACGCCCATGACCTTGAGCTTGGTGCCCAGCCGGGAGCCGGCGTAGCCCGCTCCCGGATTGGCTCCGGTGAGGACGTCGGCCAAGGTGGCGGCCATCTCCCAGATCGGATCGACCAAGCCGTAGAGCCGGCCGCGGTGCTCCACGCATTCTCCCAGCGCGAAGATTTCGGGATCGCTGGTTTGCATCCGGTCGTCGACGACGATTCCCCGCTGGACCGCCAGGCCCGAACCGGCGGCGACCTCGGTGATCGGCCGGATCCCGGCGCTCACCACCACCAGATCGGTCTCCAGCGTGTACCCATCCGTGAAGTGGAGGCGCCAAATTTTTCCGTCCCTCCGCTCGATATGGGAGGTGATGCGGTTGCAGAAGGTCCGGATTCCCATCGCTTCCAACGTCGACTTCAGGAGATGGCCGGCCTCGGCATCCAACTGCAGCTTCATCGGCCAGGGCGAGGTTTCGAGGACGACGACTTGGACGCCGTGGGTCATCAGGCCCCGGGCCGCCTCCAGGCCCAAGAGCCCGCCCCCGATGACCGCCGCCTTTTTGGATTGGGCGGCGTAGTCCGCGATGCGCGAACAATCGTCCAAGGTGCGGAAAAAGAAGACGCCGGATCCCTCGCTGCCCTCGATCGGCGGCAGAAAAGGCCGCGAGCCGGTCGCGATGATGACGCGGTCGTAGGGAACTTCGAGGCTGTCATCGGCGGCCGACGCCGAATCGCCCTGCGCGTCCGGCAGGTAAGGCACCTCGGT
>DATEDP010000163.1 GCA_035281585.1 bacterium | reverse complement strand
CAAAGCTTATTGGTCAGTCGCAGATCCTTCGCTTCGCTCAGGATGACAGGGGGACCAACTTACTCTCAATCCGGATCTCCGATTGCAGGGTCCGGGCCACCGGGCAGCGGTCGGCGATTTCGAGCAGTCGTTGGCGCTCCTCCTCGCTCAAATTTCCGATCAATTTGATTTCGCGCTGGATGAGGTCGATCTTGGAATTGGGGCTCTCGCAGTCCTGGCAATCCTTGATGTGCACCTTTTCGTGGTGCAGCTTGATCTCGATGCCGCGCAAATTATAGCCCTTGCGGTCGGCATAGAGCCGGACGGTCATCGAGCTGCAGGCGCCGAGGGCGGCGAGCAGCAGGTCATAGGGATTGGGGCCGGTGTCGGTCCCGCCGGCTTCGAGGGGTTCGTCGGCCAGGAGGCGGTGGCCGCCGGCTTCGATTTGCTGGTTGAGGCCCTTGGGGCCGGCCTTGACGAGGACTTCGGAAGCCATATTTCCTCCTTTGGCCGGAGCTGTTCCCGGCCCGGGAATTTTAAGGTATTTTGTGGTGAAGGGAAGCGATATGCCGAGCACCGTGCCCACCAAATACTGGCACCGTTTGGAAGACGGCCGCATCCAATGCGACACCTGCCCCCGATTCTGCCGCTTGAACGAGGGCCAGCGCGGCCTCTGTTTCGTCCGGATGCGCGAAAACGACCGGATCGTGCTGACCACCTACGGCCGCTCCAGCGGCTACTGCATCGACCCGATCGAGAAGAAGCCGCTCAACCATTTTCTGCCGGGCACGCCGGTCTTGAGCTTCGGCACCGCCGGCTGCAACCTCGGCTGCCGCTTCTGCCAAAATTGGGACATCAGCAAGTCGCGCGAGATCGACACCCTCTCCGATGAGGCCTCGCCCGAATTGATCGCCCGGGTCGCCGAGTCCCTGGGTTGCCGCAGCGTCGCCTTCACTTACAACGACCCGGTGATCTTCCTGGAATACGCCGTCGACGTGGCCCAGGCCTGCCATGAGCGCGGGATCCAAGCGGTGGCGGTGACCGCCGGCGAGATCTGCCCGGAGCCGCGGGCCGATTTCTACCGCTATATGGACGCGGCCAACGTCGATTTGAAGGGCTTCACCGAGGAGTTCTACGCCAAGATTTGCAGCGCCAAGCTCGAGCCGGTCTTGGAGACGCTCCAATACCTCAAGCATGAAACCAAGGTCTGGTTCGAGATCACGACCTTGCTCATCCCCGGCTTGAACGACTCCGACAAGGAGATCGAGGAAGAGACCCAGTGGATTCGGGAGAACCTTGGCCCCGACGTGCCGCTGCATTTCACCGCCTTCCATCCCGACTACAAAATGCTCGACCGGCCGCCGACGCCGCCGGCGACCCTGACCCGGGCCCGGAGCATCGGCCTCAAGAACGGCCTGCGTTACGTTTACACCGGCAATGTCCATGACGGCGACGGCGGCAGCACTTATTGCAGCGCTTGCGGCAAACTATTGATCGGCCGCGATTGGTTCGTCCTGACCGCTTGGAACCTCGACGAGCAGGGCCGTTGCAAATACTGCTCGACCCCGCTGCCCGGGGTCTTCGAGGCCAAGCCCGGCCGCTGGGGCGCCAAGCGGGTGCCGGTCCGTCTGAAGGACTTCGAAAAAAGATCGCTGTTGGTTTTCTAGGATCCTCCCCTACTAAGATTCGCCCTCATTCCAAGCTTGTGTTAGAGCCGGGTCGTGCGGACTCCGAGGCTCCATCGCGTCGCTTTCCCGCTGCTGGCCTTGGTCATAGGCTTGCCGACCCCAAGCCGAGGGGCCGATCGCCTTCGGAGCTTCGACCTCTGCCCCAATGGCCGGGTCCGGCTGGTCGCCGGCAAGAACCTCAAGTTCAATAACCTCGAAAAAATCTTCATTTGCGGCGATCCCAAAGAAAAGGCCTGGGAGCATATTCCGCTCAGCCAGGCTAAGTTTCATCTCGGCACCTTTCTCCAAAGCCGAGGCTACTTCACACCGGTCTTCAGCGAGGAGGGCGACGGCTTGGTCGTCTACCCCGGCACCCGCAGCCGAGTCAGCGGGTTTCGGGCCGAGAATGCCCCGCCCGAGCTCAAGCCCAAGCAGCGGCGGCTGGTGAGGGGCCGGGTGCTGACGCCGAAGTTCCTCGACCACATGGAAAACTGGGCCCGATCCCGGCTCCAGGCCCGGGGCTATCCCTGTGCCCGGGTCGAGAGTCGGGCCAACATCGACTCCGGCGAGGTCGTGCTCGAGGTCGACGCCGGCGAGAAGCAGGTCTTGGGCTCGATCGAGGTCGAACCGATCGACAAGATGGAATCGGGGGTCTTGCGCCGCTTCGACGCCTTTCGCTTCGGCAAGACTTACAACAACGATTGGCTGGCCTTGAGCGAACGGCGCATCGAGGAGAACGGCCTGCTCCAAAGCAGCTACTTCACGCCGAACTGCGACAAGCCGCCGGGGCCCGAGGGTTTTTCGGTCACCCAGCATACCTTCGCCGGCAAGCCTCGGCTCTTGCATTTCGGCTTCGGCGCCGACACCGAGGAATACGTCATCGTGAAGGGCGATTGGACTCACACCCGGATGACGCCGAAGGCCTGGCGCTTCAACGTCAACGTTTACGCTTCCTACAAGCGCCAGGAGCTGAACGTCAGCCAGGCCTTTTATTTCTTCAAGCCCGAGTCCCGGCTCCACTTCCTGCCCTTGGCCAAATTCGAGCACCGCCGCGAGACCCAGTACCACTACCTGTCGGGCGACGTTCAGGCCGCGATGGCGACGAGCTGGGATTGGCAGAACGTCGGCCTCGAGCTCACCGCCGGGCCGGATTTGAACTACACCGACACCTTCCGCGGCGCCCAACCCGGTCTGACCCGCTTCCTCACCCTGGAATATGACGCCAAGCTCACCAGCCACGGCTTCGAGTTTTGGCAGACCAGCCCCCGCACCGGCTTCTACGTCCGGCTGCAGGGCGGTTTCGGCTCCAGCGACCTGCTCTCGGAGATCAGCGCCCAGCGCTTCGAGCTCGACTGGCAGTACCTCTACACCGTCAAGGGCTGGGACCCGCCGCTCTTTATCCTGGGCCTGCGCGGCGGTTTCTATGGGACCTTCATGGACCGCAATGCCGAGAACCTGGCCAAGCTGCCGCCGAACTACCGCTACTACCTGGGGGGCTCGAGCAACCTTCGGGGCTTCGAGCGCGAGGAGCTGCCCGGTCCCGACGGGGCCTTGAGCGCCGCCTTCACCAGCTTCGAGCTTCGAGTGGCCAATTGGATCCCTTACGGCATCCAGCCCCTGGCCTTCGTCGACGTCGGCGTCTTGGGCGACCAGGCTTTTCGCTTCGACGCGCCGATCTATTATTCGCCGGGCTTCGGCCTCCGCTACGAGTCGCCGGTCGGCGTCTTCCGCACCACCTTTGCCTGGGGAATGAAGAGCAGCGAGGCCGACGCCAATCCCGACAACACCCACTTCCAATTCTTTTTCGGATTCGGGGAGGAATTTTGAAGGTCTTGAGAGTCTTGGGCAAATCCTTGCGAGTCTTGGTCGTGACAGCGGCGATCCTGCTGGCCTTGCTGGCGGCCGGCGTCTTCTCGGTCCTGAAGTGGCCGGAGCTGCTCTTCAATCCCAAGGCCTTTCGGATCGGCGCGGCGATCGCCGGCCGCTTCGGGGTGATCTTGGCCTGGGATCAAGCCCGGATCCAGGTCCAATCGAAGCGGCTGCTCCACAAGCGCTTCGATTTCGGCTTCGACAATTTCTGCTTCAACCTCTCGACCAACCGTTACCAGGGCTGCATGGGCGAGCTGCGGATCGTCGCCGAGGTGGCTTGGCTCGGCGGCGGAATCAAAGTTTTGGAAGTCGGTCCGCTGAAGATGAGCCAAGCCGATCTCTCCCTTTACCTGGTGCGCAAGCCCGAGGAGCGGCCGCCGCCTCAGGAGGAAAAGCCCTTCAACCTCAACGTCCCCGACTTAGTCCTGCCGGAAATGTTGAAAGCCACCTATTTTCATCCGATCTCGCTGCAATGGAAGCGGCTGACGGTTTGGCAAGAGGACAAGATGCTCTTCACCGGCCCCTTGAGCCTGGAGATGCAGCCCGATTCGCTGGGCCGGCCCCAGTCCTTGAGCCTGCGGCTCGAGCTCGAGGAAGGCACCGATCTGCCGGCCGGCCATTTGAGCGCGAGCTTGGAATCGCCTTCCAATTTCTGGCTCAACGACTGGAAGCTTCAAGCCAGCGCCGACGCCGCCTTGAAGGGCAAGGGATCGGGCCGGGCCGACATTCGGCTGGCACCGATCCAAGCCAAGGTTTACTCGGTGGGAATCCAGGCCGTCGGCGAGGCCGGCAAGCTCAAGGCCAACGTCGATTTGAACGCTCGCCTGAGCGAAGGCGACCTCCAGGGCCGCTTGAGCGCCGAGGCCCGGGGCTTCTCCCGCCAAGTCCACGGAGTCTTGGCCCAGGCCTGCGACTTCCACGTCCGCCAGCTCTCGCGGCGCGACCGGATGCGCTTGAACTTGAATTGTCCCATCCGAGTCGACGTCACGCCGGTGCGCCTGCCCTCGCCGGCTCAGACCAAGCTGGTGACGATCCCGCAAAACCTCGATTTCATCCTTCGGACCGAGCTCGAGACGCGGTTCCTGCCTTCGCTGGAGGCACCGGTGGCCGGCAACCTCGAGCTCGAGATGGTTCCGATCTCGCAGCAGCTCGTGACCTTCAAGGGCAACACCAAGACCAAGTTCTCGGGGGTGCCGGCGGATTATCCCCGGGGCTGGACCGTGCTGACCGATCTCGATTTCTTCGCGACCATTCCCCGCTTCCAAAAACTGGTCGAGGTCTTGGACAAGACCGCCTATGCGGTCTTCGCTCCGGTGAACGTCCTGGACGGGGAAATCGAGCTCGGCCTCTCCGGCCGGACCGACTTGATCCGGACCAAGGGCAAGCTGCCGCTGGTTTTTCGCACCCGGCTTAAGTCCGCGACCCAGGCCTTCGATAGCGATGGCCAGGGCGAGGTCGAGTTCGAATGGGTCAAGCGGGGCACCACCACCGCTCAATTGCTCTTGGACATCACCTTGACCGAGGCCAAATTGGTCCTGCCGCACTTGGGCTTGCAAGCCCTGCCCCAGATCTTTCCCGACAACCGGATGATCGATCCGAAAAAGGAGGTCAAAGCCGCCCAGGCCGATGTGAAGTATCAAATCAAGGTCCGAACCACTCCCGAGGCGCCGGCCCGGCTCTTCTCCAACTTGAGCAAGGACTCGGTCCCGCTCTACCTCGATGTGACGGCCGACAACTCGAAGCTCGGCGGCACCGTCAAGATCGGCAAAACTCCGCTCTCAATCTTGCGGCGCAACGTCTCGATCCAGGAGTTCGCCATCACCTTGGCCGACCCGACCGACTTCAGCCAGATCAACGGCACCCTCCGGGTCGACTACTCCAACTACGACATCGACCTGATCGTCCTCGGCACGATGAAACGGCCGCGGGTGATCTTCCAGAGCCACCCGCCGCTCTCCCAAGAGGAGATCATCTCGGTCCTGATCTACGGCCAGCCCTACGACTCGCTGGACTCCAGCCAATCCAACTCCGTCGGCAACGTCGCTTCGGCGGTGGCCGACCGGGCCTTGCGCCTCAGCTCGCTCTTCCTCTTGGCCTCGACCCCGGTGGAAAGCGTGGGCTACGACCCGGCCACCGGCTACGTCTCGGCCCGTTTCCGGCTCGGTGGGGCCACTTCCTTGGAAGTTGGCACCCAGGAGGGCCACACCCAAAAGGTGGGGCTCCGCAAGAACGTCGGCGGCAACTGGATCATCAACACCTACATCGAGAACGACAGCGACGAGGGCTCCCAGCGCGGCGGGGCTTTTTTGGACTGGTACAAGCGCTATTGAAGGGCCGCGCAACTTTCGGTAATAGGCGGCGAAAACGCTACAAATCGTCCCATTTGAGGTTCCGGGTGCACTTACGATCTATTTCCAACGGAGGATCTCCGGCCTTCGCCGCCGAGCTTCGCTCCCTCGAGGCCGAACGCGATCCCGAGCTTAAAGCCGAAGGCTTGTATCATCTCGCCCGCCGGGCCGAGGCTCGCAGCCAATACGGCTTGGCCGCCCAGCTCTACCGCCGCTTGGAGGGCACGCCGCTGGCCGGCCGCGCCGCCGAGCGCCTTCGGGTCTTTGGGGGCGAAGGAAGTTTGGGCGACCGCGCCGAATTCCTGCTCCAGAATTTCAGCCGCGAGGCCTTCGATCCCAGCATGCTCTTCGCGATGGGCAGCGCCGGCGCCCTCTTCAAGGCCACCCGGCTCCTGACCCTTTCGCGCCTGGCCGCGTCGCCGGCCGCGACCTTCACCCGCGGCTTTGCCGCCCGAGCCCTGGCTTCGACCGCCGGCTTTGGCGTCGAAGCGGTTGCTTTTCCGGCCGCCGGCCGCTTGGCCCACCTGGCCCTGGGGCAGCCGCAGGATTGGAGCGCCCGCGCCTTGGGCCACGACTTGGCGGCCAGCTTCCTGGTCCTGGGCGGCATGAAACTCGGCGGCTTCGGCGCCTCGAGCTTGGCCCAAAGGATCGGGGGATCCCAGCTTTCGCCGCTGACCCGCGGCCTTTTCAACCAGAGCGGAATGTTCGGCGGAATTTTGCTCGGCCAGCGCTTCGAAGAGCTGGCCGGGCTGCGCCAGCCGGTCTCCGGCGCTTCCAGCATGGTTGACGCCTTGGCGCTCTTGCTCAACTTCAACGTCGCCGGCCGCTTGCTCCACGGCGCGATGGGCGAGGGCTTTCGCCGCTGGGAGCGGCAGGTCGAGATGCAGACTCAAGCCTTATCGCGACCTCTGTCAAATCCCCCCCTTTTTCAAAGGGGGGTGGGAGAGCTCTTCGGATTGAGGATTCCGGCCTGGGCGGCCGTCGGAGCCGGCGAAGCCCCGCCTCCTCCGCGAAATTTCATGATGATGAAGGGCGAGGGTGAATTCCCGGTTCGCCGGCTGCCCTGGCAGCTTGAGGCCAGCCTGCTCGCGATGCGGAGCCGCGATCCCCGGGTCTGGGAAGGCCACTTGGCCTTGCTCGAAAACACTTTTCTCGAGGCCAAGCTTCCGCCCCGGGACTATGTCGAGCTTTACCAGCGGCTCCAAGCCGTGCTCGGTTACGAGAACGATCATTACAACCGGAAGATCGCCGAGGTCCTGAACGAGCTGCTCTCGCGAATTCCCATGAGCAAGCGCGGACCTCAGCAGCTCTTCAACCTGATGATCCATATCGACCGCTTCCCCGATCACAGCCTCGGCGACACCATGGCCTCCTGGATGCGGAATCCGGGATTGGAATCGGATCACCGGCGCCGGATCCTCCAGCTCATCGAGGACATCTTCACCGATCAACCCAAGGATTACGGCGAGGAGGCCATGGCCACCCTATCTTCGCAGTGGCATCGGCTTCGGGTCGAGGGACGGCATTTTCAGCGGGCGGTGAGGGCAGCCTTTCAATTCGTGCGCGATTGGAACGCGTGGTTCGATCCCAATCTTGATGGCTTGAACTTGGCGCGGATGGCTTTGTTGGATCCCCAAACCAGTCCCCATATGCGCGAGGTGCTCATCAATAATTTGCAATCCGCTTTGCACAATCGGGACCTGCTCAGCGCCCAAAGGATGAAGACCTTGAGGACCTTGGAAGAGTTGGCCGCGCGGCCCGACCTCAACGACGAGCAGCAGGCGATCTTTTCCTCCCGGCTGCCGATGTGGCGCAATGAGCTTCTTCGTTTCAATCTCCAGCGGATTGAAGCCGATCCCATTCCCCACACTTCCGAGCTCGCTTACCTGATGAACCAAGAATATGTTTCGAAGGCTGAGAAACGGCGCCTTGCCCAGGCCTTGCAAAAGGCCTTTTTCCAAGCCGGGCCCGAGTCCCAGGTTTACAACATGATCGTCGAGGATGCCCTCGGCTACATCCGAAATCCGGAGCTCTCGCCGGAGATGCGCCAGACTTTCGCCATCGTCTTGCTGCGGGCGCTCAATGACTCGGCCTCGGTGGACCTAAGAGGCGTTCGGTTGCTCGCCATGCAAGGCAACCAAGCATTCCTGATGGAGCGGCTCGGCCTCCTGCCCGAGGAGGAACGAGTCGGTTTGGCCAACCGCCTGATCGACGACCTCGGCCAGCGCGGTCCCCAAGCCGAGCAGGCCGCGCTTTTGCTCGGCACCTTGACCCGGATGATCGCGCCGAGCGAGGCCCTGCGAAAGCGCTTGACCCAGATCCAGTCCACTTCCCAAAGCCTGGACGCCCGCGAGGTCGCCGATTTCATCCTGAGCCGCTGGGAATCGATCAATTAGGCAAGGCCGCGATGGCTTCGGCCCGCTCGCTCGTCGTGGGATGGCTGTAATGATAGAAGCTGTACCAGGGGTGGGGCGTCAGGTTGCTCAAGTTATCGCGCGAGAGCTTGACCAGCGAGGATACCATGCCGGCCTTGTCGCCGTTGACCTCCACCGAGAATCGATCGGCCTCGTACTCGTTGCGCCGCGAAATCCACTGAAAGATCGGATTGAAGGGAAAGGCGAAGACCGAGCTGAGCAGGCCGAAGAGGACGAAGCCCACCGGCAAGCTGGGCTCGGGCACGCCGAAGGCCTGAAAGAAGGCCGGCCAACGCAGGCAGAGGCTCAGCAAGTAAAGCGAAAGCAAGGTGGTCGCCGAGGAGAGCAGCAGCCCCTTGAGGATGTGGCGGCGCTTGTTGTGGCCCATCTCGTGGGCGATGACCGCGACGATCTCTTCCGAGGATAGGCTCTTCAGCAGGGTGTCGAAGAGGACGATGCGCCGGGTCCGGCCGACGCCGGCGAAGAAGGCGTTGGAATGGGCCGAGCGCCGCGAGCCGTCGATCGTGAAGATGCCCGACATCTTGAACTTCACCTTGGCCGCCAGCTCGCCCAGCTTGGACTTCAGCTCGCCCTCGGGCAAGGGGCTGAACTTGTAGAAGAGCGGCGCGAAGAGCACCGGGAAGAGGGCGGCGGTCAAGAGCTGGAAGGCCATCAGCACTCCCCAAGCCGCCAGCCACCACAGCGATCCCAAGGTCGGGACCAGCCAAAAGATCAAAGCCAAAAGCGGGACGCCCAGGATCAGCGAGAGCAGCAGGCCCTTGAGCTGGTCGAGGACGAAAGTTCCGGCGCTCATCCGGTTGAAGCCGAACTTCTCCTCCAGCACGAACTGGCGATAGAGGCCGAAGGGAAGGTGAAGCAGGTAAACCATGGCTCCGAGCGCGAAGGGATAGGCGACTTGGTGGAGCAGCGAGCCCGGCGCCAGCCAAGCCCCGAGCCAGAGATCGAGGCGGTGGAAGAAGCCGGTCAGAATGAAAGCCCAGATCAGGACCGCATCGAAGCCGGCTTTCACCCAGCCGAAATGAGTTTTGGCCCGGGTGTAAGCGATGCTCTTTTGATATTCCTCCCCGCCGATTTTGCCCTCGAAGAGCGCCGGGATCCGGTCACGGTGACGCTCGGCGTGGCGGAGGTTCAGCCAATCGAGGCCGAACTCGACGAGGGCATAGGCGAGGTAGAGCGAGAGGAAAAGCCAGAAGAACCAGTGAGGGTGCATAACCGGATCTCTTTACCCCCCTTTGAAAAAGGGGGGTAGGGGGGATTTAAAGCGGCAGTAATTTATCGAACGGCATCGATCGGCAAGCCGGCGTTTTAAATCCCCCCTGGTCCCCCCTTTTTCAAAGGGGGGAATAGATTTACAAATGAATCCTCAAAATCTCCCCCCGCGAGAGCTGCAGCAGCGATTCGACCGAGCCCTGCTTGACCGAAATTTCCAAAAGCTGGCTGCTGCCGAAGATCAGGAAGGGATGGCCGGCCGGCGCCGCCGCGTAATGATCGCATAACCCTTCGAGCTCGATGCCGGCGACTTCGACCTTCAAGCTCGCTCCCTGATGATGCCGGGCCAGATAGCTTCGGCTCAAATTGCTGACCGCCGAGCCGAAACGGTCGAAGGCCAGGATCTGGCCCCGGATCTCCTTGGCCTCCCGCTGGGGGAGGAAGGCCGGAAGCCGCTCGTAGCCGGTGAGCTCGGGACCGAAGAACTCGCCGGCCAAGCCCTGGCTTAAGTGGGCCGCCACCGGAGCGAAGATGTCGCGGCCATGGAAGGTCGAGCTGGTCGGTTGGAGGAAATACTTGTCGTTCTTCAGCTCGATGATCCGCCGGATCTTTTGCTCGGCCAAGGCCATCGAGAGCAGTCCATTGTCCGGCCCCAGAAAAAAATAATCCTCGGTCTCGACC
The DNA here is from genome assembly GCA_035281585.1 of bacterium. Taxonomy (NCBI): domain Bacteria; species bacterium. Next base: position 3,468 of record DATEDP010000163.1, on the reverse strand, counting down.
AGGATCGCCCGCCGGCTGCCGCCGACCCCGGGGTCGACCACCGCGACGAAGACCGTCTTGCGCGGAAAATAGGAAAAGGCCTGGTAGAGCCTCAAGCCCCCTTCGACCAAGTCGAAAGGCGGAATCTCATGGCTCAGGTCGATGACGGCGGCGTTGGGCGCCAAGCGGGCGATCACGCCCTTCATGGCCGCGACATAGCTGTCCCGCAGGCCAAAATCGCTGAGCAAGGCAATGGGCATCTTAGAGCCGATCCGGCAGGAACACGATGCTCGGCGGCAAGCCGCCGCCGGCTTTGTCGACCGCGACGCCGGTGCGGACCTGGCTCGAGCTGATCACGAAATTGCCGGTATCGATCACCACGGTCTTGGTGCCGGTCAGGGTCGCCCGGACCTGGTAGGTGTTGGCGCCGACGATCAGGTAGTCCGAAGCCTCGCCGAAAGCCAAGTCGCTGAGCAGCGGGTTGACGCCGGACAAATCGGTGCCGGGATTGGTCAGGTAAAAATCGAGGGCGCCGGAGCTGGGCGAGGCGTGGACGAAGCGGACCTTGGCGGTGCTTTCCTGGTCGATGCTGTTGTTGTCGACCAGCAGGAGCGCATCCATGCTGGCGGCGCTGCCGAGGGCGATCAGGGTGTAGTCCTGGTTCTTGGTCAGGCTGGCCGGGGTTTCGGCCAGGGTCCGGGAAGTGCCGGACTGATTGAGCCGGATCGTCGTGTTTCCGGCGTTGACCTCGCGGTATTGGACGAAGGTTTCGGAATCGATGTCGAAGAGAACGACATCATTGTCGAAGAGGACGTCCAAGGCCGGACCGTCGGGCGAGGCATTGAAGAATTGAAGATTGGCCCCATCGCTGCCGCAGCCGGCCAGGATCAGGGTCAAGACTAAGGTAAGGCGCCGTAAGAATTTCATTTTCCCTCCGCTATCGGAATGCCCGGTCGAGGGTATTTACATACCCCAAGGACTCGATCAATTGGACGCTGGGCGGGTGAAAGGCCAAAACGTCTTTCCAACCATAGCTCGGGAGCTCACTTCGGTCCAGCGCCGCGTCGAGGATGCCCTGGGAGGAATGGTCATAGACCCGGTCGAAGGGCAGTCGGCTCAGGACCGGGGGCGGCAGGTGGCCGTCGGCCACCAGGGTGATGAAGGAAGTGAGGCGATGATGGCCGTCGACCAGCAGGCTGTAGCCGGAGGGCGCGGCGGCCCCGACGAAGGGCGGATGATTGGCACGGTCCAGGTCGACCGAGGTCATCGCCTCGCGCAGGCTTTCGCGGGTCGGCATCTGGCCGGGCCGCCAGCCGTCGAAAATCAGGGAGCGAAAGATCCGCTCCCGCATCTCCTCCACGGTTTTCAAATAATCGCCGGAATTCTTGTAACGGAAGACGTGGTGGATCGGCAAAACCTTGCCAAGGTCGAGCTCGACCGGCTCGATCCGGGGATTGGGTTTCTCCACCTCCAAGACCTTGAGGACTTTTTCCTGCCAAGGGGCGAATTCGCGCAGGTATTCAACCGATCTCGGCATGGTCCGGGGCCAGTCGGAGGCGCTCAGGTTCAAAGCCTCGGCCAGGGCCGGAGCTTCGGGATGGGCCAATCCTTTCAGCAAATAGCCCGCCATCGGCAAGGGATTTTGCGAGGGCCGGCGGCTCCGCGAGCTGGAGATCAGCAAAGTCTTTTCCTCGGGCAGCAGCTCCTCGCCCATCTGCTGGAGCTTGCGGGCCAAGGCTCGCCGCAGGCCTTGAGGGGTGGTCGCCTCGGCGGCCTTCTCCTCCAGCTTGAGGAAGAGCTCGATCTTCCGCTCGACGCTGTTGAAGGCCGGCGAGGTGAAGAGGAGGTTCTCGGCTTGGCGCAGGATGGTTTCGGGATCGCCGGCGGCCAAGCCCCGCTCCCAGCGGTGGAGAAAGGTGGCCTGCTCGATGGGATCGAGCTTCTTCCACAGATCGCGGAAATGGGAAGTCTCGACCAGTAGCGCCGAACGAAGGGCCGGGTCGGCGGCATCGAAGAGGGTTTCGAGCTGGCGGATCAGCAACTCCCGGTTTTGGGGGGATAGGAGCTCGAGATGGTCGTAAAAACGGATCAGGACGCCCTTCACCATGCCCGGCGAAGCCTTGGGCAAGTTGAGCAGGACCTCCCGGGCGAGGAGGTTCGATGCGGTTGGCTCCAGCGCGGCCAGCGACTTGCCCAGGGCTTCGAAAAAGAAAGGCGGCGGGACCAGGCCGTAATCGGCGGTCAGGGACTTGCGCAGCGCCGGCAGCAGCTTGCGGCGCTCGCCCGCCGGGATTTGCTCGAGCATGACGCAGAAACTTTTCCAGATGGCACCCTGCATGAGGGGATTGGCGCTCGGCGCCAAGTCCAAAAGGCCGCGGGCCCAGGCGATCAAGCGGGTGGGGCCGAGCTGGGGCGCCAGCATGTTCAGCAGGTCGACGGCCTTCCGGCCCATGCCGATCTCTTCCGACGCCAGCTGTTGGCGTAAGTTCTTGAGCAGGGTGTTCTGGCCGGCCTTGCCGAGGCGCTCGTAGAGCGGGAGGACCCAAGTCGGATCCTCGAAACCCCGGCGCGATTCGACCAAGGTTCGTTTCAGGCTCAAGGCCGCCATCTTGCCCATTGGTTCGGGCGCGATTTTGTCGCCCGATTCGATCAGGCTTTTGGCGAAGGTCGGCACTTCATCGGCCGGCATTTGCTTCAGCCAAAACTGGTATTGCTGGACCCGCCCCTGGAATTCGGCCGGCCCGCAGATATCCAAGGTTTGCCACCAGGCCGGCAGCATTCCGGCCCGATCCTTGGGCTGGGCCACGCTCACCAACCGGTCGAGAACCAGGAAGAAATGGTTCATTTCCTGGGGCTTGAGTCGGCTCAGCTGGGTTTTGAAGTCGACCAGAAGGTAAGCCCGGATTCCCGTCTTCTCTTGGCCCATCCGCTTGACCCTTTGGATCAGGTCCTCGGTGAGGGTCGGGGCCTTGCCGCCTCCGCCACCCCCGCCGAAGCCGTCGCCGGGCGCCGACATGAAAAGTCCCGGAAGCTTGGCGTCGCCGGCCATGGCCAAGGCGGCCGGGAATGGGAGGGTGGGGCGAGCCTGGCGCTCCCGCAGCCGAAACTCCAGCTCGGCCAAAGTCCTCGTATAACCGGGGCCCAAGAGACGGTGGGCCAATTTGGCGCCCAGCGAAAGCGAAGCCGCGGCGGAAACCGACTCGAAGAGGGCGGTGCCGGCGTCGGTCTTTTCGCGCCAGCCCAAGTGCTGCTCGAGGCGATGGGCCGCAAAGAGTCCGCCGACCAGCGAGGTGGCGCCCAAGATCGGCGGGAGGGTCGGGGACTTCGGCAAAGAGCGGACGAGATTTTGGGATAGTCCGCCGGAAAACTTCAGCAGCCCCAGGCTGACCGCGGCCGAGGCCCAGTCCCGCCCGCCGGCCGCGCCGCCATGGCCGGTCAAGACGAAGGTCGAAAGCTCGGCGCCGAAGGGCAGGGCCAGGCCGATCGTCC
>DATEDP010000162.1 GCA_035281585.1 bacterium | reverse complement strand
GTCTCGGCGTCGGCCTTGGCGCCGAGGGCGAAGGCCAAGGCGGTCAGGAGGATGGATTTGCCGGCGCCGGTTTCGCCGGAGAGAACATGGAAGCCTTCGCCGAATTCGACCTTGAGGGATTCGACGATGTTGAAATTCTTGATGTGAATTTCGGCGAGCATGCGGGCCTCATTGGCGTCTTTTCGTCAATGAGAGCTAGGCCAAGACAGGCCCCGATGTCGACGCTTTTTTATCCAAGCCGATTATTGGGCCTTGAGGCAGCAGTCCGTGTAAGCCGATCCATGATTGATCCCCAAGTGAATGGGGTTGGTAAAACCCTCGGCGCAAAGGATCGGTTGATAAGTAGTCCCCCATAATGCATCGAGCTCCGCTCCTTGTTGTCGGCAAAGGAATCCCGCATCCTGGTTCAGAATGATGTATCCGGCCGGGCATTGCTTGGCCTCGGGAGAAAAGGTCCCTTTGCATTGGAAAGTTACCGGACTGGTCTCGGCATAACCCGTCGTCCCGGCGGGGCAACGCCCCTGGGAAATGGCTTGCTCGATCGTCATGCTGACGGGGTGAATGCAGGAGAAGGATTCCTGAACCGTGAGACCGTCGGAAGTCGTGGCGCCGACTTGATACCGGGGATCGGGGCAAGCCGATGAGTTATAAAGAGTGCCCCCCTTGCAATGAGTTGGATCGGCGCTCCCGGTGGTGGGAGTAGCGCTGGAGACGGTTGGGCTGCCCACGATGCGATTTCGCTCGGTCGTCACGCCTTCGGGTCCGATAAAAATTGCCGTCGCCGCGCTATGGCCTTGGTCGGTGTGCTGAACATTGCCCAAAAATAGGGTCTCGCCCTGCCAGTTGCTGGCGCCGGCCGCCTTGACGAAGTGGTGCAGATACGCCCGGCCCGAACCCGCTTTCTCGTAGTTCGGACCGCCCCATTCGCCGGCGAAGAGGTGGAGATTGCCCTCGGCATCGGCGACGGCGGCCGGCGAGTCCAAGACCGCGGTGCCGTCAATTCCGTTGGGATAAAGCACGCTCCAAGCCGGGTTATTCGAGCTCTTAAAAGCGTGGACGACCGTTCCCGGCCCATGCCTTCGAAAGAAGACATGGGTTTTCTGGTCGTTGGGCGTCACGGTGACCCCTAGCCAATTCTCCACCGCCATGCTGGCTTGAATGTCGACCAAGCGTTCGGCGGTGACATTGTGGTTCTCCAACACCCAACGGTAAGGGCGGTAATTCTCCCCGAGCCCATAGAGCTCTCTTTTCCCTTCGGCACCGAAAATGGCTTTGGGGGAGCTCGTCAAGCGGCTCACGTTACCACTGGCGTAGTAGGTACCGCACCAACCGGCGCCCTCCGGGGTGCCGGGAGTATCGATCGAATGGAGAATATGGTTACCTCCAGCCACGCCAAAGCTATGAACTGTCGCGGCTTGGCTTCCTGAGGCCGGTTCCATGACGAGATGAGACGGCGAGAGATCGAAAAGGGCATGGTCACAGGCATCGTCCAGCCCGAGATCTTTCAGAAAATCGAAAGGTAAAAGATAGTCGCCTTCGGGATCCCCCGGATTGGCGTACCAGGTGATCTCGACCAAGCCATTGTCATCATAAGACTTACCGGTCGGATTGCTTCCCGCATTGAAATAAATCGAGGAGATCGACCTCTCGCCTCCTCCCGGCAAAGCAAGGCTGCTGGTATAGATCGTCGGGTTAAAATGAACTCGGTCTTTGTAATACTGATTGTCGGCCCCGCAGAAATAAGCTCTCTGATCAAAGCGATCGGCATCGCAGTGCATCGCATGCACCGAACCCGCCCCGCCCACATCGCCGCCGTCTTTCACATAAGCCACCATGTTCAAGGTCTTGCTCGGCTTGTGGTAATCCACCGAGATCGGATGATCGGCCCGCATCTGAAGCTGGTGGAACCAATAATTGCTCCCCCACAGGTTGCCGCCCGGCGGCGCCATCCAATGGCAGACCTTGCCTTGATTCTGCTCGTCCAAGCAGCGGGCGAAGACGTGGATTCCACCGTTGAGATCAAAGTCGGCCTTGCTGATGGGGCCGGAAAAGACGTCGTCGCAGGCCGGAGCGCCCTCGATCACCTCGCCGACCCAGGAATAATTGGTCGCGTTGAAGCGGCTCTGGATGTCCTCACAGGCGAGCTCGGGCAAGGCGGCCGAACAGGCGCAATACTTTTGGGTGTCGGTCTGGGCTTTTTCGGTGCGCAGCCAATTGGAAAGGGTCGTGACGGTCGGCGGATCGTCTTGGCCGGTGGCAAGCAGGGCTTTCCACAATTCTTTGCCCTCTTCGCCGGTCAAGCGCAGCAGGCATTGAACTCGGGTGGCGTTGGGATCTTCGCCGGGCATGCAGGCGACGACTCGAGCGCATACGTCAGCCAATAATTCTTGGGGCGCGTTGTTGCCAGGATCGGAGCAGGTCTCGACCACATCGGCGGCGCCGGTCAAATTCACTCCGCTAATGGGAATGGTGCCGACTCGCAGATTGTCCCAAAGCCCGGCCCTGGCTTCCGGCGAGATGGCCACTAGTGTGATGAATGCGAAAAGAAAAGACCAAGGCCCCGACCCTACTGCCTTCATAACCCCTCTCTCTCGATGCCCCTTGAATGCTCAAATACTGCAAAAGTGGTACCTGACGCCCCAAGCTAAGTCCTCGATATTATTGAATAATAATTTTATTTTCCAACGGGTTGTCGATCATTTTGAGAATCGATTTTGATTTTTCTCAAATTGAATCAAGGGCAAAGACGTTGCCGAGACAGCCGGCACGGGCTAATCCTGAAGAATGGCCGATCTATTCGATCATGCCGCGGAAGCGGCCCGGCAAGAGCAAGCCCCGCTGGCCGAGCGACTTCGACCCCGTAACCTTGAAGAGGTGGTAGGGCAGAAAAAGCTCGTCGGCGCCGATGCGCCGCTTCGAGTGCTGATCGAGAAGGACCGGCTTCCCTCGCTGATCTTCTGGGGCCCGCCGGGCAGCGGCAAGACCACCTTGGCCCGGGTCATCGCCCAACACACTCAGGCCAAATTCGTGGCGCTCTCGGCGGTATTGTCCGGCGTCAAAGACCTGCGCGAAGTCGTGGAGCAAGCCAAGGCCGATTTCAAATTCTCTCGGAAAAAAACCATCGTCTTCATCGACGAGATCCACCGCTTCAACAAGGCCCAGCAAGACGCCCTCCTCCCCCATCTCGAGGCCGGCACCATCACTTTGATCGGAGCCACCACCGAGAATCCTTCCTTCGAGGTCATCGGCCCCCTGCTCTCCCGGGCCCGGGTCTTCGTCCTCGAGGGTTTGACCGAGGAGGATTTGAAAGCGCTGATCCGACGGGCCGAGGAAGCGATGGGAGCCAAGCTCGAGGCCGAAGCCGCGGCCCTCCTCCTCGAATTCGCCGCCGGCGACGCCCGGCGCCTGCTCAACACCTTCGAGATCGCCGCCAATTTGGCCGCGCCCGATCCGAACATCGATCTCAAGATTGTCGAGCAGGCGGCCCAGCACAAGACCCTGCTCTACGACAAGGGCGGCGAGGAGCATTACAACCTGATCAGCGCTTTCATCAAAAGCATGCGCAATTCCGACCCCGACGCCGCGGTCTATTACCTGGCCCGGATGTACGAGGCCGGCGAGGACCCGCTCTATTTGGCGCGGCGGATGGTGATCTTCGCCTCCGAAGACGTCGGCTTGGCCGATCCGCAGGCCTTGCAAGTCGCGATCGCCGCGATGCAAGCCTATGATTTCGTCGGGCGGCCCGAGGGCTGGATTCCTTTGAGCCAAGCCGCGATCTATTTGGCGCTCGCCCCCAAGAACAACAGCAGCTACCTGGCCTATGCCGCGGCCAAGGCCGAGATCGGGCATTCCGGCCCGCTGCCGACGCCGCTCCACGTCCGCAACGCGCCGACCAAGCTGATGAAGGAGCTGGGCTACGGCAAGGGCTATCGCTACGCCCACGACGACGCCAAGGCCAAGGAAGAGATGGATTGCCTGCCGGAGAAATTGAAGGGGAGGAAATTTTTCGTTCCGAAGGAATAGAATGTTTTCGCCGCGATGTCATCCTGAGCGAAGCGAAGGATCTGCGACTGGCCAAGCAGCTTTGGATCTCCAAAGCCCCTTCGTATCCTCGGAATCCCATTAGCTGAACGAAGAGAATGGATCTTTCGCTCAGGATGACGGGTCTTCCCCTTCCGGCAAAAAATTCCGATAAGCCACCGCGAAGGAAGCCGCCACCAAGGCCGAGGAATCCTCCAAAAACCGCTTCAGCTCCTCCGAAGCCAAATGCCGGTCCAAGCTCGCGCGGTCGCGCCAGCGGATCTGGAGCAGAAAACGGGTCGCCGCGTCGAAGGATTGAAAGAGCTCGTAGCTGAGACAGCCCTCGGCTTGGCGGCTCTGGAGGACGAAAACGCTGAGCCGGCGCTCGAGCTCGGCCTCGCGGCCGGCCGGAGCCTCGATGATCAGGAGGTTCGCGAGCACCGCCATCAATCTCTCCTCTTCGGGCTCAAGAGCTCGATGCGGTAACCGTCGGGGTCTTCGGCAAAAGCCAAGATCGATTCGCCGTGCTTCATCGGCCCGGCCTCGCGGACGATCTTCCCGCCGCGAGCCTTGATCTTCTCGCAGGCGGCATAGACGTCCTCGACCTCGATGGCGATGTGGCCGAAGGCATTGCCCAACTCATAGCTCGGCGTATCCCAGTTATGGGTCAGCTCGAGGACGGTGTTGGCGCTCTCCTCGCCGTAGCCGACGAAGGCCAGGGTGAAGCGGCCTTCGGGGTAGTCCTTCTTGCGCAGCAGCTTCATGCCCAGGACCTCGGTGTAGAAACGGAGCGAGTTTCCCAGATTGCCGACTCGGATCATGGTGTGAAGCAGGCGCATGTTCACCTCTTGAGGCTCAGGCTCAGCCCGTCGCGCAGCGGCAAGATCGAGCTGAAGAGCTGGGGATGGGCATAGATCTTCTCGTTGAACTTCCGGACGCCCTCGGTCTCGCGGCTGTGGTCCTCGGGATCGAGGATCCGGCCCGACCAAAGGGTGTTGTCGGCCAGGAAGAGCCCGCCGGGCTTCAGCTTGGGCACCGAGAGGTCGAGGGCCTTGGGATAATCCTGCTTGTTGATGTCGCAGAAGATGAGGTCGAAGGGGCCTTGGTAGCGGTGGAAATTCTCGAGCGCGCTGCCGACCTCGTAAATGACCTTGTGGCGGAGCTTGGCCCGATCCAAAAAGCGCATCCCCTCTTCGGCCTTGGCCTTGTCGAACTCGGTGCAGATCATCTGGCCATTCTCGGGCAAGGCCGCGGCGATCCAAAGCGCGCTGTAGCCGAAGCCGCTGCCGAGCTCGAAGACGGTTTTGGCGCCGGCGATTTTCACGATCTGATAAAGCACCCGCCCGACCAAGGGGCCGATGATCGGAAAATTTCGCTCCGCCGCCAAGGCCTCGACCTCGGCCACGATGGGCGGGCTGTCGGGAGTGATTTCGCGAAGGTAGTGATCGATCTCGGGTGAGGGGAAATCCATCGCGCCAAGATAGCCAAGGCCGCCAAGCCTTGCCAAGTTTTGCTTTCAGAGCTGTCGCCTCGACCCCCCAAAAGCGGTTACGAACTGTGAACTTTAAGAAGTATTCGCATGGCTGCCAGGATCCGGGGCGTCAATAATATATTATTAAAATCAATAACTTAAATAGATTCCGTCACTTGGTATTCCTCTTGTAATAACCATAGTGGACCCTGGGGAGGGTCATCGAAGGGGAGCCATATGGGTGATTTCTTTTTAGACAGCATTTACCGCCTCCGCGACTACTTCACGGAACAAAGCGCCACAGCCAAGGACGAGGAGCCGATCGGTCCGGTCGACCTCGAATGCGAGGAGATCGAGCGAAAGCACCAAAGCGCTTTTCTCTTCCGGGACCCCTATCGCTATTACTTGGAAGATAAGCTGGTCCAATGCCGAGCCCGCAGCGAAGGCTGGGCCGAGGCGAAACGCGAAGCGGAGCCGAAGCGGAGCTCCTTTCTCTCCAACCTGTTTTCCAGCGATGACGAGCGCAGCTTCGTCGGCATGGGCTTGTTGGTCTTCTGTCCCTGGCTGGTTCCGCTAGCCAAAGCTCAAGCCAGCCTGCCTCTGCCCGACTTCGTCAAGGATCTGAACCTCTCCTTCGACGGCTTCCTGGAATCCTTCAAGGCCTTCAATCAGAAAACCGCCGAGAACCGCAAAAAATTCGAGGAGGAGATCGAGGGCGCCATTCGCAATCCGGCCTTGGATGATCTCAACCAGGGCGACCTCTTCGTCTTCGACGAAGCCGGCCTCAATGACTTGATCACCGAGCTTTTGAGCCAGGGAAAACAGAAGGTCCGCAACGTCAAGGTCAAGATCGACGGCGACCGCCTGAAGATCTCCGGCGAATACGATCATTGGGCCGGCTGGATCGACTTCACCGCCGTGGCCGAATTCGAGCAGAAGAACGGCGAGAGCAGCGGCTATGTCAAGAAGGTCGAAGCCATCGGCATGGATTTGACCGACAACGTCAAGAACGACCTGCTCGCCGCCTTCCGCAATTTCGGCTT
>DATEDP010000161.1 GCA_035281585.1 bacterium | reverse complement strand
TTCAAGCCGTCGGGCAAGGTCGGGCGCACCCCTTCGCTCTTGGGGGCGTTGGGCGGCGGAACCGGCTGGGCTTCGGGCTGGGTCGGAGCCGGTTTTGAATCGGCTTGGGGAGCCGGCTTCGGGTCCACTTTGGGCTTGCGCGGACCAAAGCCCGGAATTTTTCCGAGCAGAGCCATGGCGCCGCGGGCGAAGGAACGCTCCGAGGAGCCCGTCGCGGGCTTGGCGTCGGCGACCGGCTTGGCCGGCTCGTTCTTGGCCGCGGGTTTCGAAAAACGAGGGCGCGGAATCTTGCTCCCGACCCAGGCCGCGCCGTCTCCCACCCGGGAGGGCACATACCTGACACCGTCGCTGATGCGGCTCGTTTGGCGAAGAGCCCGGTAGGCCCAAGTCGGGCCCTTGACTTCGAAAGGCAGCTCCTTGGCCAGGGCTTGATATTCCACCGCCTGCTTCTCGACCGGCACCGCCGCTCCGTCCTTGCCTTGATACTCGGCAAGGCTCGCGGGAATCTTGGCGGCGATTCGCTTGTTTTCGCCGGGGCGAGGCGCGTACTTGACCTGGATCGATTCGACTTCGCCGTTCGGGTCGAGGGTCACTCGAACCTTCGAAAGGCCGCGGCCATCGGCGATCCAAGTTTGATAGCTGCGGGTTTCGGGATCGAAGTAAAGCTGGCTGTCGCTGAGCTGCCGCGAGGAGCGGGCCATGGTCCGAGCCGAGCCGCCGGTTTCATTCCAATCCTTCTTGGCTTGCTCGACGAAGTCGATCAGCTCTTGGCGGCCGATCTCCAGCTCCTTGGACTTGCCGGTGGGATGGGTGACCAGGAGCATGACATTGCCGTCTTTCGAGGTTTGGGCGGTGAAATCGCCTTTCTCGCTTCGAACCAGGTCCAGCCGGCTCGAACCTTCGGACTGCGAAAGCACGATACCGAAATTTTCCTTCAACGGAGTCCGGGACAGGGCGTTGGCCAGGCTGAAGGCTTGCTCGGGCGAGAGGTTTCGACCGGTCGCCGAGCCGAAGTAGACCTTCATCGCCAGCTCCAGCTCCGCCGGTTTCAAGCGGCCAAGCAGGAGGTTGCCTTGCCAATTCCCGTTGTCCAACAGCGAGCGCAGCAGCGTCTGGGCCTGCGGGAAATCGACCTCGGCACTGGCGCCGAGGAAGCGCTTGGCGATCTTCAGGAAGTCGGCCTTCTCCTTCTCCGAGTAGGTCGTGGCGTAAACGGCGTTCAAGGACTGCTCGAAGGCATCCTGGGCCTTTTGGCGGATGCCCAGCTCGCGCGGCAGGTCCTGGATGATGTCGGCCAACTTCCGGCCCTCGCCGGCCGCGGTGGCCGCGTCGCCGGCCTCGACCTCGGCCTTGAGCAGCTCGATGAGCGCCTTGAGGCCCTCGGCCTTCTCCAGCATCTCGTCGCGGTTTTTCTCCTGGACCTCGATCAATTCCTTGTCGGTCTTGCGCCAGGACTTCTTTTGGCGATTGATTCCCCGCTCGAGCAGGCGGATTTTTTCGCGGAGCCCGGCCTCGGTCTTGGTGATTTGGTCCAAGAAGCCGCGCTTCTGCTCCAGTCCGAGGCTGTCGAAGATCTGCTTGGTCGAAACGCCGCCGACCGTCTGGAGCGTCGACTGGCCGAGGGCTTGCAGCAGATCGAACATCGTGCGCGAGCTTTCGACCCCGGACTTGAGGGCGATCACCGCCCGCAGGGTGTGGTACTCGACCTCGGCGTTGGAGGCTTCCTTGGGCAGGACGCCTTCCTTGAGGGCATGGCCGTCGACGCTAAGGCCCTCATTTTTCCATTCCTTGACCTGGCCTTCGATCAAAGACCGGACCTTCGCCCGCAGGCCGAGCTGGGTCGGGAGGCTTTCGACGGTCCGCCGGCCCGCGAGGACTTCGGCCGTGATCATCATGACTTCGCCGGCGCCGCCATGGGCGCTGTCGCGAAGGCGCTTGAAGAGATCGGAAATCTTCTTGGCCTTGCCGATCTGCCGGGCCAGGCTGAGCTGCTGAGCCCGCGGCACCTGGGCCATCACCGCTTCGAGCGGCGAAGGCGAGGCGATACCGATGCGGACTTCCTTGCCCGAAACCGAGATGACGTCGCCCTCGGCCAAAACCACCGGCCCGGTGACATCCTTGCCGTTGTGCTGGACGGTGGCCGGAGCCGGCACCGGCTCGCCATTGGCGGAATCGGGCTCGGCATTGGCCTTCTGGTTGTCGTGGAGGGTCAGCTTGCCTTCGGCGTCCCGCTTGAGGACCAGGTCCGAGCCTTCACGGCCCAGCAAATGGCTGTCGAGCGGAATCTCTTCGCCGGCCTTGAGCGGCCGGACGGCGAGCGTCGAATCGTTCGCCGCGTCGGCGAGAATCAGCTGCTCGGGCTTGCTCTCGAAGAGCTGGACCAAATCGCCCTGCTCGGCCTTGGCCTTGGGCGCGCCCAGCTCGGCGGCCGGCTTGGCGGCTTGTTCGGCCTTGCGGAGCTTCTTCTTGAGGTTGAGGACTTGGCCGTCGAGCTTGTGGATCTTGCCGTCGACCCCGCTCTTGGCCGAGTCGTTGAGACCTTCCTTGCTCGCCTCAAGATTTTTCTTCTCGGTGTTGAGCTCGGAAATCTGCTGCTTGATTCCCTCGACCGAATGAGCTCCTTCGAGGTTGCGCATCCGCATGTTGAGACTGGCGAGGCCCATGTTCAAGCGCCCGCCGGTGGCGGCATTGCTGATGTTGTAGCCGGCCATGGCGTGGATATACATCAAGAAGGTGTCGTCGAGGCCCGGGGCGTCGACCAGGTTCGGCTTGCCGAACCATCCGCCGATGCCGTTGACGGCCCGCGGAGTGTAGTACATCGCCGCGAGGGCGCCGCCGTGGTTCAAGGCTCCGACCACCCGCTCGCCGGCGACGGTGAGCTGGGGCACGCCGCTGCCGTTGCCCGAAGGCATCCAAACCATCTGCTTGGTCGGCAAGGTCCGGAGGGCGCCGGCGCTCTCGCCGGCCACCGGGCTGCCGGCCCACTTGCCGAGCTTCCCGGTCGCCAAGACCTTCTCGCCGAAGGCCGCGCTGCCGAGGTGCATGCCCCGCATCGCGAGGAAGAGGGCCGTATTGGTCTTGAGATCCTTCCAGAAATTCTGGTCGGCCGTCTCGTTGCC
>DATEDP010000160.1 GCA_035281585.1 bacterium | reverse complement strand
CGACATTCGGCGGGTGTTGACGAAGATCAAGGTGCTGCGGTGCTCTCGGACGAGCTCGGCGATGCGGTCGTAGATATCCTGCCAAGCCTCTTTCGAGGCCACCGCGGCCAGCTCCTGCTTTGGAATCTCGACCGCGATGTCCAAGGCCCGGCGGTGGCCGGCGTCGAGAATGGCGCAGTCGGGCCGGCCGCCGGCATCGATCCGGCGAGTCCCCACCAAGAATCGGGCGATTTCCTCGATCGGGCGTTGGGTCGCCGAGAGCCCCACCCGCGGCGTCCGCCGGCCGGTCAAGCGGTCGAGCCGCTCCAGCGAAATCGCCAAGTGGGCGCCCCGTTTGTCGCGGGCCACGGCGTGGATCTCGTCGACGATGACGGTGCGGGCTTTGGCGAGCATCTTGCGGCTTTTTTCGGAGCTGACCAGCAAGTAGAGCGATTCGGGCGTGGTGATCAGGATGTGCGGCGGCTTCTTGAGCATGGCCGCCCGCTCGGCCATTCCGGTGTCGCCGGTGCGAACCGCGGTGCGGATCTCGGGCAAGTCGATCCCGCGCTCGGCGGCCAGGGCCTTGAGCTCGGCCAGCGGCTCGTCGAGGTTTTTTCGAATGTCATTGCTCAAGGCTTTGAGCGGCGAGACGTAGACGACGGAAGTCTCGTCCTTCAAGGTCCCTTCGGCTCCCTGCCAAACCAAGCGGTCGATGCAGGCCAAGAAGGCAGCCAAGGTTTTACCGGAACCGGTGGGCGCCGCGATCAGGGTGTCGCGCTCGGCGGCGATCGAGGGCCAGCCGCGAGCCTGGGGCTCGGTGGGAGCTCCGAAACGGGCCACGAACCACTCGGACACCAGCGGATGAAAGGACTGCAGGGCTGGATGCATGGGGCCACGATAGTCGGGAAAAATTCAGAAAACCAGGGAAAGACGCCTGGCTGGAATTGTGCTAGAAAACGCCCATGAACAGGATTCGAAGACTCGCCGTTTTGAGCCTTTTCATCGCCCTGAGCGGCATCACCGGGCTACTTGCCGCCCAGGAAACGGCGACGGTAACGCTGAGCCTTCCCTCCGATTTTTTCCAAAGGGCCTGCCCTTCTCCCTTGTGGAACGGCCTCCCCGTGCAGTGGCTCGGCACCACCGACCGCCGGCCCAGCCCCGAAGTCGGGTTGGAGAGCAAGAAAGAAGGCAAAGACCCAATCGCGGTACTGGCCGCGCCGCCGCCGGCCGAAGCTTTCGATTCGGCCTTGCGCGGTCTTTTCGAGCATTGCGGAATGAAAATCGTCCCGACGGCCGGGTGGCGGATGGCCGCGACCATCGAGGAATTCCACGCCGGCGTCGAGAAAGGCCTGATTTTCGGCAAGGGCAAGGCCAAAAGCCGGATCACCGTCACCGCCGAATCGGAAAATCGCAAGCTCGGCGCCAGCGGCGGCTATGAGTTGGAATTCAAGAAAACCCGCCAAAAATCGTTACGGCGCCTCACCGAGACTTTGAACGAGCTTTTCGCCAAGACTTTGGAGCAGCTGCCCAAATCAACCCAGCTCCGCAGCATGCAGCCTTGATCCCTTTACAAAATCTCGGCCGGCCCCAAGTTTCCCCCGGCGAGCCCTTCGCCGAAAGGCGCCTCGGGCAGGGCCGGCGCCAGCGGCCCAACCGTCGCTTCGCCGGAATAAATCGCGGTCTCACCGCTCGCCAGGATCGCTTCGATCCGGACTTGATAAAGACCGGACAGAAAGCTTCGGCCATCGCTCCGGCTCAAGTGAGTGTAGCCGTCGCGCTGCCAAGTCCGGTAAGCATGGCGGGCGGTTTTCCCGCTGGGGTCGGTGACCTCGATCTCGCCGAGCTCGACCGGCTCGTCGAACTGATGCTCGAAAACCAGAAAGACCCGCGAGGAGCCGTCGGTTTTTCGCTCCCATTGCCGAGCCGTCTTGATTCGGCCCAAGGGCGCCGCCGGCGAATCCGGAAGCAAATCGGCGACACCCTCGACGGCGCTCGCCAATGGCAGGGCGACGAAGGCCGTGAGGATCGAGCTCTCGAAAGTCCCATAGGACATCCAGAGATATCCTTCATCGCCCCAAGTGGTGCCGAAGCTGTTCTGGATCCGATAAGCGCCCAAGCCCTGGCTGGGATCGCCCCGTTCGTCGTCGTAGCCGATCAACAGCATGCCATGGCCGACGAGCTGTCCGGTGTTCTTGTTCACCTCGAAGGGGCCGCTGCCATAAAAGACGTCCGGCCCTTGGAGCTGGCCGAAGCCTTGATAAAGGTGGCCGGCAAAGGCCACTGCTTGGCCGCCGGCCAGGTGGGCCTTGATCAGGTCGCGATCTTGGGGCGAGACCGAAGCCCAGCTGCCGATCCGGAATGCGGGGTCGGCCAAGGTTCCCAAATCGATACCATCCAAATAGGAGCAGGTCGCCTCATAGGGCACGATTGAATTGGCGACGCTGCCGTTCTTGACCATGAAATTGAAGTAGCCCGGATCGGAAGTCCCCTCCGGGCAAGCCTTGCTTTGGGCATTCAACTCCCAAGCGTACATGAAGGCCGCGCTCACCTGATGGGCGGGATCGTCGACGCCCCAATTGCGGCTTTGGTTGACGGTGTAGGTTCCCAAGCCGTAGGCCGCCGACCAGGAAATGCAGGAGCCCGGGGAGCCCTGCTCCGGGCAAAGCGAACAGGGTCCTTGCTGGCCAATCGGCGGGGTATTGCCGAGCAAAATCGACGCCGGCGTCGCCGTGGGCTCCGGCGTCGACAAGGCCTGGGGATGAATGCTTTTGGGAAAGGCGGCGATTTCCTCGTCGCTGGGAAAAACGGCGCCATAAATCGAGACCCCTTCGGTTTGCGGGCCGGAGCCTTGGCAAGCGCCTATCGAAAGAGAAAGCAGTCCCAGAAAGGCGATTCGACGATATTTTCCCACGATTCCTCGCTTTTAATTAACGTTTGGCCATTTGGCCAAACGAGACTATCATCTCCGGATCGAAAAATGTCCCATTAACCCTGAAGGAGGATGCATGAAACGTTCTATCCTAGCACTCGCGATTATTTCGGCGGCCAGCCTGCCCCTGGGACTCCAAGCCGAGGAAAAAAAATCCGCGGCTCCCGAGGCAGCAGTCAGCACCGAATATAACACGATCACCGCCAAGGTGCTCGAAGTCGATCACGCCACTCAGCATTTGACCCTCCAACAAGAAGACGGCACCATCACCAAGCTCACGGTCGATGCCAAGGTGAAAAATTTCAAAAACATCAAGAAGGGCGATTTGGTGAAGGTCGAGAAGATCGAATCCCTGGCCCTGTCCTTGACCAAGAAGGAAAAGGGCGAGAAGCCCTCGGCCGAAGTGGTGACCGAGGCTCAAACCGCTCCCGTCGGCTCCAAGCCCGGCGCCGAGGTCATCAAAGCCCGCCAAATCACCGCCGAAGTGGTCAAGGTCGACCCGGCCAAGAGCCTGCTCGAGTTGAAAGGCCCGGCCGGCAATATCCTGGCCATCAAGGCCAAGGACCCGAAAAACCTCGAGGGCATCAAGAAGGGCGACATGATCGCCGCGACCTATACCGAAGCGGTCGCGGTTTCGGTCGAGCCGATGCCGGCGAAGTAATTTCGCTTATTGGAAAAATTAAAAAAGGGATTTCCCGCTTGGGAAATCCCTTTTTTATTGGAACATCGACAGGCTTACTCGGCGGTCCTCAGGGACAGAGTGCCGGTTGCCACGTTCAAATCGGCGGTTTCGAAAAACTGGATATACAATCGTCCCGCACTATCGTGGCGAAGCGCGGTGATGAGGAAGGTGGCGGTGCCGGTCCCCGACGCCACCTCCACCGGTTCGGAGAAGGTCTGTCCGCCGTCACTGCTTCTCGAATAGGAAAGCTTGTCGAGGCCATTGTTGGCGTCGCTGTCGGTGGAGAAAACCACATCGACCCGGCCTAAGTTATCGACGGCCATATTGCCGAAGATGAGGGGATTGGGTTGGGTCTGCACTGGCACCGCCGGCGCAAAGGAAGCTCCGCCGTCGGTGCTGCGGCGAACGACCATCTCGAAATTGCCGTCACCTTCAAGATCGTCGCTTAGGCTGTAATAGATGTTTCCCGTGGGATCCAAAGCGACCTTGGTGAATGGCGCAGCCGAAACCGATTGGTTCGAGAGGTTCAGCTTACCGCCGAAACTGGCACCGCCATCGGTGCTTATTTCGAAATTAGCCTGATCGAACTCGGCGTCGTAGTAGGAAACATAGACGGTATTTCCGTCAGGGCTGACCGCCACCGTGGGAAAAATGAGCTCATCATGGCCCTCTTCCACCGGAACCGGGCTACTCCAGGTGGCTCCGCCGTCGGTGCTCTTCACGTAGATAATCCCGCCGGTATCGGCAGTGTCGTTCTGAGTGCTGAAAACCACGTGCAAGTCGTCATTGTCGTCGATCGCCATGCTGGTCATGATCTGCGAAACCTCGGGGTCCGAATCGGGAACCAGGTCCACCGGATCGCCAAAAGTTTGGCCTCCGTCGATGCTCGACCGCATCCCCAACCGGGGAGCATCGATGTCCGCGCCGAGCAGCACATGCGGATTGAGCTCCGAATCTAGCTCGATGGCAGCCGCTCCGATGGCGCCGACATTATTGTTGGTGATATTGACCGGATCTCCAAAGCTCCCAAGGTCGAGCGCCTGAGCCAGGAAAACATTGGAAACCGTCCCGGTGCCGTTCGAAAAGATCGACATTTCATGAATCGATCCCTCACCCACTGCGAACTTATTGCTATTGAAGCCCAGGCCGAAATCGAAGGCGACGACGATTTCGATGGGGTCCGGGCCGATCGGCCGCGAGCTTGAGCTCAAAGTCAGGGTGCTGCCGGTCCGGAGGCTGACGAAGGCCTCGGCCGAATTGCCGTCGCTGTCTTCGACCAGAACCGACACCTCGGGCTCGTCGACCGGCAAAGTCGCGGGCGGCGTATAAAGGCCGGTCGCGCTGATGGTGCCGTTGGCATTGCCGCCGGCCACCGACCAGGTGACGTCGTCGCGGTTGGAGGCGAATTGAAGTGTGGTCCCCTTTTCGACGATGGTGGGGCCGATCGGGCTGATGGTCAGGCTCTCGTTGCCACCGCCGCAGCCGGCAATGGCCGAGGCAGCTACAACTATCCCTCCCAAAATTAGGACGCGCAAATTTCGATATTTCATTGGATCCTCATGAAGAAGAAAATGGAGTGCTCATTCCCAGGCGGAATTATGAGGAGGAGATCCGGCCGATGGCCAGAAGAAAAACGCAATTTGGCAGAATCACTGATTTTTTATTGCCGTAACCGCCTGGAACCTTCAAAGTTGGCCGATGATCCGATCCTTAAGCCTCTTGGCCCTCCTGCTACTTCCCTTTTCCAGCGCCCTCGGCGCCGAAGTCCCGGTTTCCGAGACACTGGGGAAATACGGTTTCGATTGGCTGAAGCCCGCTAAGGCCAAATGCGCGGTCCTCACCGAAAAAAACTTAGCCGGCCTCAAATCCTGTCAATACATGAAGGAAGGAGACACCGGCTCCTTCAGCGGCAAGGCCGACTTCTACACCTGTAAAGTCGGCGAAAAAAGCGAGTACATGGTTTATAAAAGTCAGGCCCGCTGCAGCGAAGAGCTGCAAACCATGCAAGCAAACGAACCTTAATGACGTCTGAATTGTGGGGACTTCATTACACGCTTAGGACACTCCGCTCCCCGATTTTTAGCCCCATCGCCCCTGAGTCCCGTGCCGCTCACTCTTTCAAATCCATGTATTTTATCAGTAATTTCTAAATTTCGGCCTCTGGCATAGTGATTGCTAATCCCTCTGTTCGGAGGGCACTATGTCTTGTTCTACGAAAAAGGCCGCTTGCACCGATAGCGGCATCATAAAAGTCGATTTCAGCGATATTTTTAACAGCGCGTCCTGGAAAAGGGCCCGCCGGGAAGCTCTGACCCATGATCCGCTCAAGGGCGCGAAGCATTTCGCCAAAGCTCCGCCTTCGCTGAATCAAGGCAAACCTTCGGAGAAAATCGCCAAGCGCGCCAAGTTCTTCGTCGGCCAAGTCAAGCCCAAGAAGGTCGCGGTGGCTCCGGCCCCGGGGAAAACCGAAACCAAGACCCAGGCCAAGTCGAAGAAGGTCGCGGTTCGGAGCAACGCTTCCGGTTTGGATTATTTCAACAGCCCGGCCTTCATCAAGGCCCGCAATAAGGCCCTGTCCTATGATCCCTTGAAGGGCGCCAAGCACATCGCCAAGGCTCCGCCGGTCTCGGCCAGCCGCCATGCTTCGATCTTGAAGCACTCCAAGCTCGCCAAGCGCAAGCCGGTCCATGCCAAGCCGCAACCCGGGCTTGCCGCGGCCTACGTCTCGCGCCCTGGTCAAACCCCGGTCTTCGAACCGGTCCAGGTAGTGAAGAATCAGGCCCAGCTGAACGCCATGCTCCGCAAAGGCAACATCGACCTGCTCAGCGCGATCGCTTATTGCGACCGCCGCGGCCAGCTTCACACCGGCTCGGTTCTTGAAATTTACTCCATGCTCCCGGCCAAGTCCGAAGCTTAAGAAAAATTGTAGCCCGGTCGGCGAATTGGGTATGATGCGGTCATGACCAATACCAAGGCTTATGCCGCCACCGCTGCCGACCGCCCGCTCGTTCCCTTTTCAATCACTCGTCGCGAGCCCGGGCCCCACGACGTCTTCATCGCGATTCAATACTGCGGGGTTTGTCATTCGGACATCCATACCGCCCGAAGCGAATGGGGGCCCTCGAATTACCCGGTGGTGCCGGGCCATGAGATCGCGGGCATCGTCCGTTCAGTCGGGGCCAAAGTCACCCGCTTCAAGGCCGGCGACAAGGTCGGTGTCGGCTGCTACGTCGACTCCTGCCGAACCTGCCCGCCCTGCCTCAATCATCTGGAGATCTATTGCGAGAAGGGCCCCAACTACACTTACAACAGTTTGGAGAAGGACGGCAAAATCCCAACCCAGGGCGGTTATTCAACTCAAATCGTCGTCGATGAGAATTACGTCCTCCGCATCCCGGAAAATATGCCCTTGGATCGGGCTGGGCCCCTGCTTTGCGCCGGCATTACGACGTATTCGCCGCTGCGCCACTGGAAGGCGGGCCCCGGCAAAAGAGTGGCGGTGATCGGACTCGGCGGTCTTGGTCACATGGCGCTCCAATTCGCCCATGGGATGGGGGCCGAGGTCATCGGGATCAGCCAATCGCTTCGCAAAAAAGAAGACGGTCTGCGCTTCGGCGCCAAGGAATTCTACGCCAGCTCCGATCCCGCGACTTTCGAGAAGCTGGCCAACTCCTTCGATCTCATCGTCAACACCGTGTCGGCCGACATGGATTGGAACCCTTATCTCGGACTGCTGAAACTGGATGGGGTCATGGTGCAGCTCGGGGCTCCGCCCCGCCCGCCTTCCATCCAAGCTTTCCAATTGATCGGCAAGCGGCGAAGCTTGGCCGGCTCCTTAGTGGGCGGATTGGCCGAAACCCAGGAGATGCTCGACTTCTGCGCCAAGCACAACATCCTCCCCGAGATCGAGAAGATTCCCATCCAAGATATCAATGAAGCCTATGAGAGGATGATCCGCGGCGACGTTCGTTACCGCTTCATGATCGACATCCAATCTTTGGGATAAGCGTTTCGGTTTCAGCCCGGTAGGATCTTCCCGCGAATCTCTTGACGCATCGTCTCGAGATCGGCGTCAGTGATCGGCCGGCCGAGGTGCTGCCAGCGCTGGAGCACCTCGCTGCAAGGTCCCTGGATCTTCATGCTGAGTTTCAAGGTGGATAAGCCGGTCTCGCGCGCAAGCCGATCGAGGAATTCCGGGGTGATGAGTTGGGAGGTTTTTTCCCAATAGCCTTCTTGGTGCTGAGCGGCCGAAGCCGACATAGCCGAAGGAGAAGCCTGCCCCTGCGGCGGCCGGGCGCGGCGAGTGTCCTCGGAATCGCCAAAAAAATCCATCACCCCATCAAAAATTTCCTCGAACAAATCGAAAAGTCCCAAAGCTCCGCCTTAAATTTCAATTTTCGGAATATTATTGGAGGGCGGTCCGCATGTCGGGACCTTGGCCAAAAACCGGGCGAATCATGTCGGGGCCCTGGCCGGCCGGGAAAATCATGTCGGGCCCTTGGCCGAAAAGCGGCCGGATCATGTCGGGACCCTGGCCGGTTATCATGTCCGGACCTTGACCGAAAAGCGCCCGGTGAGCGCCGCCACGGCTGATCATGTCCGGTCCCTGACCGATCATATCGGGACCTTGGCCGATCATGTCCGGGCCTTGGCCGCGGAAGGCGCGCGGTCCGGCGGTCAAGGAAGCGAATTGCAAGGAAGTGCCGCGCAAGGAAGAGGTCAAGCGGGACCAGGCCAAGGACTCGCCTTGACGGGCAAAGCTTTCCAAAGCTTGGCTTTGGGCTTCGAACCGCGAGCCCAGGGAAGTCCGGGCAACTCGTGCGCCGACGTTGGCCTGGAGCAAGAGAGCCACCGAGTCGATCGCTGCCGAAGCGGCATCGGTCGGAGCGCGCAGGCCGACGGCAACTTCAAGCTGCCGGCCCAAAGCGATACCGGCCAAGGAGCCGCCTTGGACCAAGAGGCCACGAGACGCCGCGGGAGCACCCACGGCGGCGCGACCAACCGCATTGGCGCCGAATTTAAAAGCGCCAAGGGTGATGGCGAGACTTGCCAGCTCGCGAAGATTGGTGTCGGCACTCCAGGACTGGCTGCCCGGCGCCATCAGCTCCGTGATTCCTTTGGCGGTAGCCCAAACGGCGGGGACTTCCATCGAAAATGCCCCGGCGGTCGCCAAATAACGTGCGCCGAGCACGGCCTGGCCCGGGGAGGCCAAGCGCGCCAAAAGCGCAGCCCGACCGGCATTGAAAACCCAACTTCCTGTGGCGAAAGCCGCGATGAAAGCCGGATTGCTGACTTCATGGGTAAAGCGGCTGAGTTGGTATTCGGCCCGGGCACCAACGGTTCCGGCACCGCCGAGCACCGCCAAGCGACCTTGCGCCCTTTGTCGAAGGTCTTCGCTTAAGCTCAGATCGGCCGGATTCTCGCTAATGAAGCGATAAGCCAAAGCGGCGGCCGCGGGGCGATGGGCCCTTTCCTCGCGACCGGCCCAATTCAGGAGGCCCAAAGCTAGGAGCTCGGGATCCGACTCGGCCCGCAAAGAGGCGAGTTCACGGTGGGACGTCGCGGATAACTCCACCTCGGAAGCAAAATTTCCGGGAAGCAAGGAGGCTCTCGAAGGAATAGCCTCGCGATTGGCGAGGTCGAGCCGAATAGTATTTCCGAAATCCGTCATAACGCTGCCCTATTTTGAGAACGCCTTCCTGATTTTTTCCCTGACTCAAAATCAAGAAACTGCGGCGTCGGACGATTCGGTAATTATGCGAAGGCTACTCAAGGGAGGGGGGCTTGGCAAGTGTTTGTGCAAATAAATGAGCGATTATTTGTAATGAAATCATTACAAGCACTTAGACTGTACTTTTTAATTAACGCCTCGGCTTCGAGGCTTAAGTTATTAATTTATAATGATTTATTTTTTATTTTGGCTTGGCGGGAAAGGCCCCCTCGGGAGCGTACCAATCTTTCACTTCCACCCCGGTGGACATCTGACCGGGCCGGACTTCGACCGGGATCAGCGAGTGGTCCTTGCAGCCGGCGTGCAGCCCGCAAGGCACAGCCCGGCTATAGCCACCCTGTAGACTGCCCTCTTCCAAAGGGTAAGCCACGACGAGGTAGGTCCCTGGAACCAGGCTGCTAAAGGTAAAGGATGATTGACCTTTTTTGGTTCGAATCTTACGGAATTGTGTCCAATTTCCCTGCACAAAAGCATAGACGTCGAGGGCGGGAACTTCGTCGCTGGGATAGGAAATCCGGCCGCTCAGGGAGCCTAGCTGGACCGGGGGGCCGCCCTGAGCCAGGGCCGGGGGAGCCACCGCCAGCAGCAAGATCAAGCCCAAACCGGCGGCCAGCTCCCGCTCGATCCGACGGTCCGGAATCAGCCAAGAGACGGCGACCAAAACGTAAATCCCGCAGGAGGCCCAGGGGACCCAAAGGGCTATTCCAACCGCTACTATATAAAGAAGCGTCGACAGCTTGGCCTTGCGGTCCCGGCCAACGGCTCGATCCAGGCTGGAGCTTCGATCATGAGTCGCCACTAGCTGGCGTTCCAGAATGTAATAGGCCACGCTGGCGCCCAGCAGCACCACGCCATAAAAGAAGGCCGGCCAAGCGGCGAAGTTGTTCTCGCCCATCCAGCCGGTGACGAAAGGGATGAGTGAAAGCCAAAACAGCAAGTGCAAATTGGCCCACAGCACTCGGCCGTTCACCTTTTGCACCGCTTGAAAGAGGTGGTGGTGGTTGTTCCAGTAGATTCCGAGGTGGATGAAACTCAGCAAGTAGCTCAGGAATACCGGGATCAGCGGTCGGAGCGAAGCGAGGTCGGTGCCGTGGGGAACCTTCATCTCCAGGACCATGATGGTGATGACAATGGCGAGGACGCCGTCGCTGAATGCCTCGAGGCGGGATTTGCTCAAGCCCATCTCCTTCCGGACCCTTGTATCAAAGAATCCGATAGACTCCAATCCTGCGCTTACCCATAATCGGCCGGCACTCTCCCAAGCCAAGGAGTATTCATGTCACGAAATGGAAAACTTTCGGCTCTCGTCCTGAGCGCCTTCCTTCTGGCCGCATTCGACGCGACCGCCGCCAACTTGACGGCCACCCCCACCGGCGGAGACTGTTCGGGCGGAACCGGCGGGCTTCAGGAATGCCTGGACGTCGCGGTCGACAACGGCGAGGCCGATACGATCACCTTGGAAGCCGGCACCTACAACGAAGGCACCTACACCTACAATGCCGCCATTCCCGGCGAGGACTTCTCGCTGACCCTGGCCGGGCCGGCCGGCGGCGGAGCCATCATCGACGGCGAAGACACCGTCCTGGGGCTTGACCTCATCGCCTCGGGCGGGGGCGATAGCAACACCGTCTTCACCATCCAGGGATTGACCTTCGTCAATGGCGCCGACGACGCCGTGCAAGTCTCGACCGTCGACGCCGATACGGTCGTTGAAGACAGCGTATTCCGCGACAACAACGGCACCATCGGCGGCGCCCTCAACATCCAAAGCAGCGACGAGGGAAGCGTGACGGTGCGCAACAGCACCTTCAGCGACAACTTCGCCGACTCGGCCGGCGGCGGCCTCTTCGTCTCGGTGACCCTGGGGAATGTCACGATCGAAAACAACCTTTTCGAGCGGAACAGCAGCAATACCTTCGAAGGCGGCGCCATCAACGTCGAAACCGAAGGAGTCGACTCGACCTTGATCATCGCCAACAACGTTTTCTCCCAAAATGAGTCGGGAGCCGATGGCGGCGCCGGCTTCCTCGAGGTCGAGGACACCGGAAGCGCCTTCATCATCAACAACACGATCGTCGGGAATACGGCCGCGGGCGATGGCGGCGGCTTCCAGGTCTTCGCGGACTCCACCACCCAATTCAACGTTTACAATAATATTTTCTTTGAAAATTCGGCCGGCGCCCTCGGTGACGACCTCCAAATCGCCGAAACCGGCGCCGCCATCGCTCTGTTCAATAATCTCTACAGCGAGGTCGACATCGCCTGCAACGGCGGCGGCACCGGCTGCATCAGTGAAGGCGGCAACATCGTCGGCGAGGATCCGCTCTTCGTGGATTCGGCCGCCGGCGACTTCCATTTGACCGCCGATTCGCCGGCCCGCGATTCCGGCGATCCGGCCGCGCCCGAGATGCCCTCGACCGACTTCGACGGCAACCCCCGTCCCGACCAGCCCGGAACCAACCCCGACATGGGAGCCTTCGAATTCCAGGCGCCGATCCCGACCCCGACGCCCACTCCGACTCCGACGGTGGGCCCCCAACCCGAGATCAGCGGCGGAGGCTGCAACCTCGGCGGGAGCGCGGCCTCGGCGGGTTCGGTTATTGGGCTTGGCTTGAGCTTCCTGGCATTCG
Organism: bacterium; assembly: GCA_035281585.1. NCBI lineage: Bacteria > bacterium. Next base: position 7,200 of record DATEDP010000160.1, on the reverse strand, counting down.
GCGCCTTGCGCCGACGGCACTAAGTTCAGCTTTCCAAAGCGAGAAAGGGCCGGGAGTAGAGCACCCGGCCCTTTTTCTTTTTCAAGAAATTCGGCCGAAGCTCGATCGCCATGAAGTGAGGGCCCGAGTAGGGCGAGGAAAAAGGCTCAGCGAGCTTCGGCGAAAAGCCCAGCTTGCCGTAAAAGCCGGGGTTTCCCAAGACAAACACCGCCGGAAATCCCTTCCGCCGGCATTGTTCCAGCCCTTCGCCGAGCAAGGCTTGGCCGATCCCCCGCCGCTGCTTGGCCGGATGCACCGCCATCGGCGCCAAGGCCAGGACCGGAAGCAATTCGGCGTCTCGTTGGAGATCGATCTCGCTGAAGAAAATATGGCCGGCCACTTCGCCGGCTTCCTCGGCAATCCAGGAGAGACGGCTATAGCCCCCCTCTTCCAAGGCTCGAATCAAAGAAGCCTCGGCCTCGCCGCCGAAGGCCCGGCGATGGAGGGCCAGGATGGCCTCGAGATCCTCGGGCTTGGCTTCGCGCATCGTGATGGGGCCGATTTGCCGGATCATTCTTCGGGCTTGGCCAGTCGCGGCAGCAAAGTGGTGGCCTTCTGGATCCCGATGAAATCGAGACGTTCCTCGGCCCGGGTGACGGCGACGTAAAGCAAGTTGCACTCTTCGTCGCTCGAAGCCTTGTAGTTTTCTTCCGAGGGTTCGACGATCAATACGTTGCGAAACTCCAAGCCCTTGACCTGGTGGACATTGGTCACGGTAATCCCGGGCGAGAAATCGAATTGCTCGCGATGGCCCAAGCGGACCGCTGGGTAGCCGATCTTCCGCAGCTCCTCGAGGAGCTGAACCGCCTGCTTGGGCCAACGGCAGATGATCGCCGAGAGGGCCTTGGCGCTGTCCTTTTGGCGGGACGCGATCCATTGGCCGATCCGCAAGGCCAACAGGGTTGGATTCTCGACCCGGCGGAAAGTCGGGATCGGCCCCCTTCGGCCCGAAGAGACGTTCTCGGATCGGGAGAAGCGCTGGCCCCGCAGATGCTCGGCGACTTCCATGATCTCGAGGGTCGAGCGGAAGGAAACCGTGAGCGCGATCGGCATGGTGTCGGTGAAGCCGGCGTCCTTGAGCAGCTCGTTCCAGCCGCCAAAATCCCGGCCGCCGACGATCTTTTGGGCGACATCGCCGACGATCGTCACGGTGCGCTCGTGGTCCAGGGCGTTGAGCAGGGCCCGGATCTCGACGCTGCCGAAGTCCTGGGCCTCATCGATCACGATGTGATCGCAGATCCCGAGCGACTTCGGCGATTTGGCCGGATAATAGCCGTGCTCGGCATAAACCAAGTGGAGCAGCAAAGGATCGTCTTGCGGCTCGCAAACTTTTTGTTCGACCTGCTGCTTGAGCTGGGAACGCACTAGGTCCCAGCGACGCCAGAGCAAGTCCTGTTTCAGCAAGTCGCGGTAGAACCCGAAGAGATCGTCGACGAAGCTTTGCTCGGGGCGGTGGGGCTGGCGCGAGACGTAATCCAAAAGCGCTTGCAGGCAAAGGCTGGAGGACTTGAAAAGCTCGAGCTCCCGACCCTTCTCCACCGGGCCCCGGGGCCTTGGACCGACCAGGTCGTTGGCCAAGTCGCCGGCCCATTGGGAAAAGGTCCGCAGCTGAACCGAGGGAATTTTCAGCTCCGGCATGGTCGTCTCGACATAGGCCTTGAGCGAGCGGTTGAACATCACTACCAGACACTTTTCGGGCCGGGCATCGCTGTTGTCCTCGTGGAGGAGCCATGCCAAACGGTGCAGGGCCACCGTGGTCTTTCCGCTCCCGGCGATGCCCTGGATGACGATCGGCTTTTGGGGATTCTTGGTGATGAGCTTGAATTGCTCGGCGGTGATCAGCGAGAGGATCGGCGGCAGATGTCCGTCGTGCTCCTCGCCGCGGGAAAGGGCCGGATGGAGCGACTGGATTTTCCAGCCTTCGCCGGATCGGGCGATCACGCCTTCGGCGGTCTCGATGCTTTGCAAATGGTCCTCGACCCCGTGGTAGGCCCGCCGCAGCTCGATGAAGCCTTCGTGCTCCTGGCCCTGGATCGTCTCGCAAAACTCCTCGCCTTGACGATAGTCGTAGTAAAGCTTGCTGATCGGCGCCTTCCGCCAATCGATGATCCGCTGCTCCGGGAAGCTGGCGGTGCTCAGCTTGAACTCGATCGCCCGCCCGCCCTCGTTGAGGATCACCCGGGCGAAATAGGGCTGCTCGGCTAGGGACTCCAGATCGGAGGATTTATTCTTGCGCAAGCGAGCCAAGCCGTGCGCCACGGCTTCGTCGCTGGCCAAGGCCGCCTTATCCTCATCGCGGCGGGCGGCCACGATTTGGCTGGTCAAATCCCGGGCTGTCTTGCGGTCGGACTCGAAATCGCTCTTGGTCTGCCGCATCTCGCTCAAAATGGCCGAATGGACTTCGCGCCAAAGCTCTTCCTCGCTTTGACCAAGCTCCTGTGCATCTTTTTCGGTAAGCGCCATGGTGGCCTCTTTCACCAAATCTCTTTGTCACTTGTCAAGGGAGTGCATACAATCGTGAGGTGGCCACTTATAGCGACTGTCTCGAAATGATCGGCAACACGCCCACCGTCGAGCTGACCAAGTTCGACACCGGGCCTTGCCGGCTGTTCCTCAAGCTGGAGAATCAAAACCCCGGCGGATCGATCAAGGACCGCATCGCCCTGTCGATGATCGAGGCCGCCGAAGCCGACGGCCGGCTCAAGCCCGGCGGGACCATCGTCGAAGCGACCGCCGGCAACACCGGCATCGGCCTGGCCCTGGTCGCCAAACTCAAGGGCTACCGCATCGTCCTGGTCATTCCCGACAAGATGAGCCGCGAAAAAATCGAGTACCTCAAGGCGATGGGCGCCGAGATCCTCATCACCCGGTCCGACGTGGCCAAGGGCCATCCCGAATACTATCAGGAGATGGCCGAGCGAATCGCCGGCGAGACCGGCGGTTTCTACGTCAACCAATTCGGCAACCCGGCCAACCCGCTGGCCCACGAAACCTCGACCGGCCCCGAGATCTGGTCCCAGCTCGGCCACGACCTTGACGCCATCGTGGTCGGGGTCGGCTCTTCCGGGACGATGACCGGCCTCACCCGCTTCTTTCAAAAAGTGTCGCCCTCGCTCGAGTTCATCCTGGCCGATCCCGAGGGCTCGATCTTGGCCGAGTATGTCGCGACCGGCCGGATCTCTCACCAAGCCGGCTCTTGGCTAGTCGAAGGCATCGGCGAGGATTTCGTCCCGCCGATCGCCGATTTTTCGATGACCAAGAAGGCTTACAGCATCAGCGACCGGGAGAGCTTCGCCCTGGCCCGGGACCTCCTGACCCGCGAGGGCATTTTCGCCGGGTCCTCCACCGGCACCCTGTTGGCGGCGGCGCTCCGATATTGCCGGGAGCAGAAGGCTCCCAAGCGGGTCCTCACCTTCGCCTGCGACAGCGGCAGCCGCTATCTCTCCAAGATGTTCAGCAATGCCTGGATGCGGGACCTGGGCTTCATTTCCGAGGATTCCCACGGCGATCTCCGGGATCTGATTTCCCGGAAGCACGAAGAGCATGCGACGGTTTTCGTCACGCCCGAGGATACCATCAAGACCGCCTACGGCCGGATGAAGCTCCACGACGTCTCCCAGGTCCCGGTCTTGGACGGCGACCGCATCGTCGGCCTGGTCGACGAATCCGACGTCCTCTTCGCGATCTTCGGCAAGCGCACCCAATTCGACGCCGGGGTCCATGAAGTGATGAACACCCACTTGTTCAAGCTCAAGCCTTCGGACGGCTTGCAAGCGGTGATCGAGCTGTTCAAGCGGGGCTTCGTCGCCATCGTCGAGGACGATGACGGGGCCTTCCTCGGCATCATCACCAAGATCGACCTCCTGAACTATCTCCGGCGAGGCAAGAAATGACCCGAAAGAAGCTCGGATTCACCACCCGCCAAATCCACGCCGGCCAGCCGCCCGATCCCTTGACCGGCGCGGTGGCGGTGCCGATCTACCAAACCTCGACCTACGCCCAGGAGAGTCCGGGCCAGCACAAGGGCTTCGAATACTCCCGCTCCCAAAATCCGACTCGCTTTGCCTACGAGGCCTGCGTCGCCGATCTCGAGGAAGGCCGGGCCGGCTTCGCTTTTGCCTCGGGCCTGGCCGCGATGAGCACGATCCTCGATTTGCTGGACACCGGCTCCCACGTGCTGGCCCTCGACGATCTTTACGGCGGGTCTTTCCGGCTCTTCGAGAACGTGCGCCGGCGCTCGGCGGGGCTCAGCTTCAGCTTTTTGGATTTCTCGGACGAGTCGGCGCTGGAGGCCGCGATTCGTCCCGAGACCAAGATGATCTGGATCGAGACGCCTTCCAATCCCCTGCTCAAGATCGTCGACCTCCAGAAGGTCGCCGCCCTCGCCAAGCGGCGCGGCCTGATCTCGGTCTGCGACAACACCTTCGCCAGCCCCTACTTGCAAAGGCCGATCCCGCTGGGTTTCGATATCAGCGTTCACAGCGCCACCAAATACCTCAACGGCCATTCGGATATGGTCGGCGGCGTGGCGGTCGTGGGCGAAAAGACCGAGCTGGCCGAGCGGCTGAAATTTCTGCAAAACGCCGTCGGCGGCATCGCCGGCCCCTTCGATGCCTTTTTGGCGATGCGCGGGCTTAAGACCCTATCGTTGCGAATGGAAGCTCACTGCCGCAACGCCGCCGAGCTCGCTGGCTGGCTGGCCAAGCACCCCAAAGTCGATCAAGTCTACTATCCGGGCCTTCCCTCTCATCCGGGCCACGCGATCGCCAAACGCCAAATGCTCCATTTTGGCGGCATGATCGGAATCGATCTCAAGGGCGGCTTGGAGGATGTCCGCCGTTTTCTCGAGCGTTGCGAGCTCTTCACCCTGGCCGAAAGCCTCGGCGGCGTCGAAAGCCTGATCGAGCATCCCGCCATCATGACCCACGCTTCGATTCCTCAGGCCACTCGGGAAAAAATCGGCATCCGCGACGGCTTCGTCCGGCTCAGCGTCGGCATCGAAAATGGCGAGGATTTGCTTCGAGATCTGGCTCGAGCCTTGGGCTAAGTGGTCATTATTACATGATATTTACCTTAGGGCCAAGCCCCACCCCAAATTCAGGCCATGCCCGATGGCAATTAATATCCAATCTGTTTCAATGACCTCATCCTTTCATTTTGAAAGGAGGAGACTATGAATAAAATAAGCACATTACTAATCGGAACCTTGTTTCTAAGCACCATCCCGCTGGCTCGGGCCGATATGCCGGCCTTGCAATCGTCGGTGGTGGCCGAGGAGAAGGCGGTCCAAGTCGACAGCAACACGATCCTGCGGCAAATCTCCTATAAAGGAAGCGATCCGTTGGCGGTCGGCGACCCATTGGGCAATGGACCGGTGACGCCGAAACATGATGCCGGCCCGCCCTTGACCCAGCGCCTGAGCTACGGCCCGGATTGTCAGGACGAGGCCTGTGCCCGCGCCATGAAGCGCTGGAACTCGCCAACCACCTGGCAACACGACCGGGCGACCGGACTGTCGATCGGTTGGGGAAATGAATAGGTAAAAAAACCAATCAAAGGTTATAAAAGTTCGGCATGGAAGAGATTCCTGCCGAACTTTTTCCTATCCAAGCCGCGAGCGACACCGCGTTTCCCGAGCTTCATCGCGAGGATTGGTTGCTGCAGAGCATGGCGATCGAGCCGATTTCCCCCGCGGCGGTGCGGGCTTATGCCAACCGGCGTTTCCTGCTCTACTCCCTTCTCTTCGTGGCCCTCATCGTCTTGCCCGGCCTTATATTGGGGCTGAATTTTCTATTGGAGCGCGGCTGGCCCCTTTGGCTGGTTCGGACCGGTATCTTTCTGACCTTGGGCGCCTTTTTTCTTTTTTTCTTCGCAATCCTGGCCGTGCTCCTTTCGCGATTCCGAGCGATCAAGCATCTCGGCATTGCGCCGGCGAAACCGGGCCAAGGCTCGTCCCAGGACGCTTCGATGCTGGCCAAACGCCATGGCCGGATTTTGGAATATGGCGTCCTCGACTCCGAAAACTTTTGGCGCTACGCCAAGCCCTTTCCCGTTTTTCGGATCGAGAATCGCGGCGGACAATTCTTCGCCAGTCCCGGCTTGCCGCCGCGGGTTCACGGTCTCTTGAGCCGCCTGCCCACCGAAAAAATATGGAACCGGCTGAGAATCCAGAGCGGCCCCCAAGGAGTTCAGACTTCCCGGCCGGTTGGCCGAGCCGGATACTTCCTTCAGGATCTTTGGCTACTCGAAGAAATGTTGAATGTTCTGGAAAAAAGCTCACAATGAGCCCCATGGAAGCCTGGCCCGCCATCCCCTATCCGGAGTGGGAAAAGACCTGCGCCACTCTCCAGCTCTGGACCCAAATTGTCGGTAAAATTCGTTTGGCCTTCACCCCTTGGGTCAATCATTCCTGGCATGTCGTGCTTTATTTGACGCCGCGAGGCTTGACCACTTCGCCGATCCCTTACCGAGGCGGCGCTTTTCAGATCGATTTCGATTTTCTTTCCCAAGAGCTGAGCATCGAAAGCAACATGGCCGACTCTCGACGGCTCCGGCTGCGGCCTCAATCGGTGGCCGATTTTTACGCCGAGCTGATGGCCCTGCTCGCCGAGCTTCGCATCGAAGTCCATATCGACCGGTTGCCCAACGAAGTGGCCGAGCCAATCCGCTTCGATGAGGACAAAGTCCACCGCGACTACGAAGGCGCCGCCGCCCAGCGCTTCCACCGGGCCCTGCTTTCCTCTTATTTAGTGCTCAGCGAATTCCGCAGCGGCTTTTTGGGCAAAGTCTCGCCGGTGCATTTCTTCTGGGGAAGCTTCGACCTGGCGGTGACCCGGTTTTCGGGGAAAACCGCGCCCTTGCATCCCGGCGGCCATCCAGGCCTACCCGACGCGGTCAGCCGCGAAGCCTATTCCCATGAAGTTTCCAGTGCCGGCTTTTGGCCGGGCAACGGCGGGCTCGGCTATCCGGCCTTCTATTCCTATGCCTATCCCCAACCCGAGGCTTATCCGAGCCAAGCAGTGGCCCCGGCGGCGGCCTTCTATGACAAAGGTTTGGGGGAATTTCTCCTGCCCTACGATGCGGTTCGAACCGCGGCCGATCCCGCGGCCACCTTGCTTGAATTCCTCGAAACGACCTACCGGGCCGCGGCCGAAACCGGCC